>JBKPJK010000304.1:0-1009 GCA_046730635.1 Pseudomonadota bacterium
CGCTAGGGGAGCATGGGTACCGCGAATGGAACTTCGCGCCGTCGACCCGATGGGCCGCGTACGACTTTTCGGCGTACCGCAAGGACATGGCCGAGGCGGAGGTCGATACGCCGCCCTATGTCCGGATGGAGGATAATTTCACCTGGCGGGCGCTCGGGGCGACGATCGCGGTGCCGGCCGACGCCAATTGGGAACTTGGGCTGTCGGCGGTGCTGGAAGAGAAGGACGGGACCAAATCCTATTGGGCACTCGCGCATCCCGGCGAGAAGCCCGATTTCCACGACCCCGGTTGCTTCGCGGCACACCTCCCTTAAGCACGCGTCATGACCCTGTTTGGAATCGACCGGCTGCTCGCCGATCCCGAGCTTCGCCGTCCGCTCGACGGAAAGCGAGTAGCGCTTCTGGCTCACCCCGCGTCGGTTACCAAGGACCTCACGCACAGCCTGGATGCACTGGTCGCGGCCGGGTTGAACGTGTCGGCGGTCTTCGGCCCGCAGCATGGCGTTCGCGGCGATCTCCAGGACAATATGATGGAGTCACCCGACTTCACCGATCCGATCTACGGCGTGCCCGTCTTCAGCCTTTATGGCGAAGTCCGCCGTCCGACGGGCCAATCGATGGGCACGTTCGATGTGATCCTGGTCGATCTCCAAGACCTCGGCTGCCGAATCTACACCTATGTGACGACGCTGCTCTATGTGCTCGAAGCTGCGGCCGAGCACGGTAAAAGCGTGTGGGTCCTGGACCGCCCGAATCCGGCAGGACGCCCGGTCGAGGGCCTCACGCTGCGTCCGGGATGGGAGAGCTTCGTCGGCGCCGGCCCGATGCCGATGCGTCACGGCCTGACTCTCGGCGAGCTCGGCCGCTAGTTCGTCGACCATTTCAAGCTCGACGTCGACTACCGCGTGATCGAGTTGGAAGGCTGGCGGGCCCATGAAGGGCCCGGCTTCGGTTGGCCGACGGACCGCGTATGGATCAACCCGAGCCCTAACGCCGCCAACCTGAACAT
>JBKPJK010000305.1:0-1563 GCA_046730635.1 Pseudomonadota bacterium
CGGTAGGGGAGATCGAGACCAGCTACGGCGCTCGGCCGGAAGGCTCGCAGTCCAAGCTTTCGACCTATTCCGACGGATGGCGCATCCTGAAGACGATCGGCACACTGTATCGCGTCGAGCGTCCCACTTTGTTCTACGGCGGATTAGGAGCCATGCTCCTTGCAGCTGCCATCGTCTTAGCGGTGCCGTTGGTCGTCACTTACCTCCACACCGGCCTGGTACCGCGCTTTCCGACCGCGATCCTGGTTACGGGAATGACCATCGTCGCGGTGCTCTGCTTCTTCACTGGGCTCATCCTCGACACCGTCACTCGTGGGCGCCGGGAAGTTCGCCGGCTCGCCTATCTTGCCTTGAAAGCGCCGGGCGAACTGTAGCTTTCCTGCATCACAGCTTGCCAATTGTGTCGCGCCGATGACGGTCCCGCCTTCCCCGCGAGTCTAACCCGCGTTAGCCTTTTCGCGTTCGAACCAGATCTTGGGGGCAGGATCTGAGCAACAGGGGGATTTATGAAGCGGACGAACGGCATTCTTCGCGCGGGCGTGGCATTTGCGGCAATCGCGACGGCCACCACTGCTGCGCAAGCTCAAAGCACGCTGCCACCACCTGACGTCGCAACCCAGCCGGCCACCCAGTCGGCCGCACCGGCTCAGAACGGCGACATCGTGATCACGGGTTCGCGCATCCGCCGCAATCCGCTCGATCTCGATGCGCCACGCGTGTTCATCGACAAGTCGGATATCGACAAGACCGGTCTCACTTCGATCAGCGATGTCCTGCAGCGCCTGCCCAGTTCCGGTGGCGGCCTCAACAGCAAGTTCAACAATTCGGGCAACCAGGGAAATCCGCCCAACGGCGGCGGCGTCGGGGCCGGTGCGGCGGAAATCGACCTGCGTTACCTTGGTTCGAACCGGACCCTGGTGCTGGTTGATGGGCTTCGCTTCATCAACGGTGCGTCGGCCAGCGGCGTACCCGGCTCGGTCGATCTCAATTCGATTCCCGAAAGTATGATCGATCGAGTTGAAGTGCTTCAGGACGGCGCGTCCGCCATTTACGGCTCGGATGCGATCGCGGGCGTGGTCAACATCATCACGAAAAAGCACCAGAGGGGCTTTGTCGCCAACGCTCAGCTCGGCGGATACTGGCAAGAGGGCGACGGCTTCACCCAGGACTACGAGCTAAGCTGGGGCAATGGCGACAGTAGCCGCTTTCAAGTGGTCATCGGCGCCAACTACGTGAAGCAGAATTCGGTAAGCTCAAGCGACCGAGCAATCTCACGCTTTCCGGACCCTTACGCCACGGCCTGCAGCGCGAACTGCTCAAGCTTTACGCCAAGCGGGCGTTTTATTGGGAGTGCGTTTACTAACCTAGTTGGCGGTTCCGCGACGTTGATCAACACGCCGACCGACACCCCCACGCTGGCAAACTTCCGCGCCTTTTCCAGCCCGGCCGACCGGTTCAACTTCGCGCCCTACAATTACCTTCAGATACCGCTTAAGCGCTACGGCGCGTTCGCCGACTTGAAATATGAAATTGCTGACAACGTCAATTTCTCGCTTAAGGGCC
>JBKPJK010000306.1:0-7432 GCA_046730635.1 Pseudomonadota bacterium
TTCCAGGGCCGAGTGACCAACATCACCGAATATGGCGCGTTCGTCGAGCTCGAGCCGGGCATCGAGGGCCTGGTCCACGTCTCCGAGATGAGCTGGACCAAGAAGAACGTGCACCCGGGCAAGATCGTCAGCACTTCGCAGGAAGTCGACGTGAAGGTGCTCGAGGTGGACGAAGAGAAGCGCCGTATCTCGCTCGGTCTCAAGCAGGCGCAGTCGAACCCGTGGGAGGCCTTCGCGGCCGCTCACCCGGTCGGCTCGGTCGTCGAGGGCGAAGTCAAGAACGCCACCGAGTTCGGCCTGTTCGTCGGCCTCGAGGGCGACGTCGATGGGATGGTCCACATGTCGGACATCGCCTGGGGCGTTTCGGGCGAGGAAGCGCTGCAGCTTCACCGCAAGGGCGAGACCGTCAAGGCGCAGGTCCTCGACGTCGACGTCGAGAAGGAGCGCATCTCGCTGGGCATGAAGCAGCTTGAGGGCGGCGGAACCGGCGCGGGTACGAGCGGCGGAGCCGCTTCGGCCGGCGGCGTCAAGAAGGGCGAGACGGTCACCGTCACCGTCCGTGCGATCCAGGACGCTGGCCTCGACGTGCAGGTCGGCGATGATGGCGCGGTCGGCTTCATCAAGCGCGCAGACCTCGGCCGCGATCGCGACGAGCAGCGCGCCGAGCGCTTCCAGGTCGGCCAGAAGTTCGATGCCATGGTCACCGGGTTCGATCGCTCGAAGAAGCCGAATTTCTCGATCAAGGCGATGCAGATCGCCGAAGAGAAGCAGGCGGTCGCCCAGTACGGCAGCTCCGACTCCGGAGCGAGCCTCGGCGACATTCTCGGCGCTGCGCTCAAGGAGAAGGCAGAGGCCGGCGAAAAGGCGACCAAGAAGAAGAAGTAATTGTAAAAGGCGGCGTTTCTTTCTGGAACGCCGCCTCCACTTCTGTCTTGCGCGAGACAAAGTTTCCTGACAGCGTAAGAAGTGAACCGGCCCCCGGTTCGGGGGAGTGCGGGGCCGGCAATGTCCTTCACGCGGGGAAACGATGATCCGTTCCGAACTGGTGCAGAAGCTGTGCACCGACTTTCCCGACCTCACGCAGCGCGAGGTCGAAGGCGTGGTCAGCGCCATTTTCGATTCCATCACCGACCAGCTGTCGAAGGGCGGACGGGTCGAGCTCCGCGGTTTCGGTGCGTTTTCGACGCGTCAGCGCGACGCTCGCGTCGGTCGCAATCCGCGGACTGGGGAGTCGGTGTCCGTCAACGCCAAGCGCGTGCCCTATTTCAAGCCGGGCAAGGAAATGCGCGAGCGATTGAACTTACACGAGGTCACCGCGGAATAGCCCGGCTGCTGACTACCGTCGCCGGAAGCGGAGCGGACGTGGCGGAACGGTAGACGCTGGGGACTTAAAATCCTCTTCCCGATTGGGAGTGTGGGTTCGATTCCCACCGTCCGCACCAGCTTGGCGCATGTAACGGCGGAATGCCTCGGGACATTGCGCCAGTTTGCTGATCTCCTCCATGCTGGAGAGACAATTTCTTAAGCGTTTACGGGTTAACGAGGACGCCGTGTCTAGCGTTGTCGAAACCAGGAAGCCGTCCGCGGCGAATTCGCGGCTCGAAAGCGCCCGCCGTGACGCGATCGTACTCACCGTCCTCATCAGTGCAGTCATGCTTCTGATCTGGAACGGAAGCTCACTCTTCCACGACCTCCAGATCGCCGGAGAGTTCGAGCCCGAGCTTCGGATCTACAGCACCGCCCTGACGCTGAACGTGGCCCTGATCCTGTTCGGCTGGCGCCGCTACGTCGATCTCCAGCACGAAGCCGAGCTTCGCCAGGAACAGGAACGCCGTGCCGCAGTGCTCGCGAGCACCGACACCGTCACGGGTCTCTACAATCGGAAGGGGTTTGCCGACGAAGCCGCGGGCCTGTCCGAGCGAGGCAAGCTCAAGGGCGACAATCTCGTCATCGTCTCGTTCCAGGTACAGCGGTTCAAGACGATCAACGACCAGCACGGCTACGAAACGGGAGACCGGCTGCTGAAGAGCATCGCGGAGGCGGTGGCGGAAGCCGTGGGACGCGGCGCTATCGTCGCTCGCCTGAGCGGCGACGAATTCGCGATCGCCTTGCTTCTGGGGCAGGCGAAGCTCGCCGAGGCCGAACAAGTCGCCGACGCCGCCCTGCGAGCCGTTACTCGGCCTTTCACGTTCGAAGACCGCATCATACAGGTCGGTGCCTTTGCCGGCTTGGCGTCGGGGGCCGCAGCGGAAACGCGCGTTCCGGACCTGCTTCGCCGCGCCGACATCGCCCTCGACCATGCGAGGCGAGGTCGGGTCGCCCGGCCGGTCTGGTTCGACGCGGGAATGGAGCGTGCCCTCCTTGCCCAAGGCGAAATCGAGCAGGGGATTCGCTTTGGCCTCGAGCACGGTCAGTTCCTGCCCTATTTCGAACCTCAGGTGGACCTCGCGACCGGCGCGATCGTGGGCTTCGAAGTCCTTGCGCGCTGGAGCCACCCGCTCTCGGGAATCATCGGCCCCGACGTATTCATCCCCGTCGCCGAGGAGATCGGCGTCATCGGCCGCCTGTCCGAGCAGGTCATCAGCGAGGCGCTGCGAGAGGCCTCGAGCTGGGACCAGTCGATCAAGATCTCGGTGAACATCTCTCCATCGCAGCTGGCGGACGGATGGCTTGCCCAGAGGATCGTCCGGATCCTCGCCGAGACCGGGTTTCCGGCAGAGCGCCTTGTGGTCGAGGTCACGGAAAGCTCATTGTTCGCGGACATGGAACTGGCGCGGACGATCGTTACCAGCCTGAAGAACCAGGGCGTTCGGCTGGCACTCGACGATTTCGGAACGGGATTCTCGTCGCTGTCGCACCTGCGCTCCCTGCCGTTCGACATCATCAAGATCGACCGCAGCTTCGTCAGCAACCTGAACGCCAAGCGCGAGAACAGCGCGATCATCCGGGCGGTTACGACCCTGGCGGGCGCATTGTCCGTCCCGGTTTGCGTCGAAGGCATCGAGAACGAGGAAACCTTCGACGCGGTCGTCGCGCTAGGCTGCGCGATCGGGCAGGGCTGGTATTTCGGCAAGGCAATGCGTGCCGACCAGGTTCGCGAGCTCCTCGACGGCAGCAAGCGCAGCAACAGCAGCGAGCCTTCTGCCTCCACGGCCGTAAACGGCTGATTTTCAAGAGCTGAGACCGGCCTTCCGTCCCGCGCTGGGACGGCGGGATCGGTTCGTCGCATCGGTGAGTTGTGACCATGGTAAAGATCGCGTTAAGGACTTGCCATGCAGCTCGTGCGTACCGCCGGTGCAGTACACCCCCGTCAATTCGGCCGCGGGCAGCGCAAAGTGCTCGCCCTCAACGAGCCGGCCGCGCCACTTTTCAGCGACGACCTCAAGCTGTTTGCGACGACATTCGCCGCCGGCTTCATCTTCGTCTCGGTCCTGCTCGCCTAGTCGCAGGCCACGTGCAGCTTCCAGCCGAGCCAGGCTGAGACCAGACACATCGCCGCAACCAACAGCAGCTGGCCGGTCGGACCAACGCCCGCGCTGCTGAGCGCAAACGCCATCAGCGAACCGATCACCATCGCTCCAGAATTGACGATGTTGTTCGCCGCTACCGTCCGCGCCGTCTGCGTCTTCGGCACCGTCGTGGTCAGGAAGGCATAGAGCGGGACGACGAACATCCCGCCTGTGATGGCAACGCCGAGCAGTGTGACGATCATCAACCCGGCCATCGGATGAAGAACGAAATTGCCGAGCGTCGTGAGCTCCGGCCCGTTCTTCCCCCAGGCCAGCGCGACGAAATGGAGGATCAGGACGAAGACGCCCATCGCGATCACCGAGGCCGGTGCGTACCGGGCGGAGACTTCGCTCTTGAGCAGGCGGTTGATCGCGACCGAACCGATGGCGATGCCGACCGAGAAGATGCCGATGAACAGGCTTGCCACGCGCTCGTCGGCGCCAAGCACGTTCTTCACCAGCGGAGGGAAGATGATGATCAGCACGGCGCCGATCGTCCAGAAGAAGCTGATGGCGAGGATCGCGAGGAACAGCCGGCGGATGTGCATGGTGCCACTGACCAGGGCGATCGAGGCATGGATGATGTGCCAGTTGAATGGGATGCGCTCGGCAGCGGGCGGGGCGGGGGGGACCTGTCGCCCCGCGAGGAAGCCGAGGATGGCCAAACCGACCGTGCATCCGACCGCAATGTTCGGTGTCGGCGCGAGCACGCCCGCCAGGATCGTTCCGCCGAGGATCGCGAGATAGGTGCCGGCTTCGACGAGTCCCGTGCCGCCGAGCACCTCGTCGTGGCGCAGATGCTGCGGCAGGATCGCATATTTGATCGGCCCGAAGAAGGTCGAATGGACCCCCATCGCGCAAACTGCAGCGAGCATCAGCGGGATGTTGGCGAGCATGATGCCCGCCCCGCCGAGAATCATGATGCCGATCTCGGCAAGCTTGATGATCCGGATCAGCCGCGACTTGTCGTGATCGTCGGCCAGTTGTCCGGCGAGCGCGGAGAAGAGGAAGAACGGCAGGATGAACAGACCCTGCGCGATGGCGCTGAACTGGAACTCCTTCGCCGCATTGGAATAGAGCTGGTAGGTGACGAAGAGGACCACCGCCTGCTTGAAAAGGCTGTCGTTGAAAGCCCCCAGGAACTGCGTCGTGAACAGAGGCAGGAACCGCCGTGCGCGAAGCAGATGCGAAACGTTCTGGATCAAGCTTGGGCTGCGCGGGTCATCGAAGAAGGCAATCGAATAGCCAGCTTTGCGCTTTGCTCCAAACGCTATAACGACCTTGCCCCGGAACGATGCTGACGCTGCCGAACCTGCTGACGCTTTCGCGCATCCTCGCGGTGCCCATCCTCGTGTTCCTGCTGTGGCGGCCGCTGCCGATCGATTATGCGATCACCTTCGTGCTCTACTGCGTCGTCGGGATCACGGACTATTTCGACGGGTACCTCGCTCGGGCGCAGGGTCGGATCTCGCGGCTGGGCCAATTCCTCGACCCGATTGCCGACAAGATCATGGTCGCGGCCGTGCTCATGATGCTGATCTCGAGCCGGAAGGCCAACCCGATCCCGGAGATCGACGGCCTGAACATCATTCCGGCGCTCGTGATCCTGCTGCGCGAGATCATCGTGTCTGGGCTCCGGGAATATCTCGCACCCCTCAACGTGTCGGTCCCGGTGAGTCGCCTCGCGAAATGGAAGACGACGCTGCAGCTGGTTGCGCTCGGCGCGCTGATCCTGGGCGGCGCAGTCCCGAACGCGCCGTGGGTCCACGAGGTCGGGATCGTGGCCCTTTGGGTTGCCGCAGGCCTGACGCTGGTCACGGGCTACGACTATTTGCGCATCGGCATCAGGCACATGGATTGAGCCGCCTTCCGCTGATCGATTTTGTGCGTCTGACTGACCAACTTTAATCGTTTCTACCGTCGATCCGCCGAGCCTAGCGTCGCCTCACTGATACAGGAGGAGAGGTGCGCGTGGACGCAAAGACTGGCGAATCGATGGGCTGCCCGGTGGATCGGCCAACAACCGTGCGCTCGCTGTTGGGCCGCACCAATCGCGACTGGTGGCCTGAGGCCTTGCCGCTCGACATCCTCCATCAGGGCGGCGTCTCGCCTGATCCAATGGGCGAGAGCTTCGATTATGCCCAAGCGTTCGAGAAGCTCGATTACCAGGCGCTCAAGCGAGACCTAACGGCGCTCATGACCGACAGCCAGCCGTGGTGGCCGGCCGATTACGGCCACTATGGCCCGTTCATGATCCGGATGGCCTGGCACGCGGCGGGCACCTATCGCACGGCCGACGGACGCGGCGGCGCCAATAGCGGGCAGCAGCGCTTTGCGCCGCTGAACAGCTGGCCGGACAACGGCAATCTCGACAAGGCCCGGCGTCTGTTGTGGCCGATCAAGCGGAAATATGGCGCGAGCATCAGCTGGGCCGACTTGTTCATCCTTGCCGGCAACGTCGCGATCGAATCCATGGGCGGGCCGATCTTCGGCTTCGGCGGAGGACGTCCGGACGTGTTCGAGCCTGAACGGGACGTCTATTGGGGCGCGGAAGAGAAATGGGTCAGCGAAGGCGCGGAAACGCGCATCCAGCCGGATCGCGAGATGGAGCTCGAACATCCGCTTGCGGCGATCCAGATGGGGCTCATCTACGTCAATCCGGAAGGCCCCGGCGGCAATCCCGACCCGCTTCAGTCGGCGCGCGACATCAAGATCACGTTCGAACGCATGGCCATGAACCATGAGGAGACCGTCGCGCTGACAGCCGGCGGCCATACGTTCGGAAAGGCGCACGGCGCAGGCGACCCGAGCCTGGTCGATGCGGCTCCGGAAGGTGCCGACATCGCGCTGCAAGGGCTAGGCTGGGCCAGTTCCTTCGAAAGCGGCATCGGCGAGCATGTGATCACCAGCGGCATCGAGGGCTCGTGGGTCAACACGCCGACCCAATGGTCCGAGAACTATTTCCGCCTGCTGCTCGATTACGACTATGAGCTGGTGCGCTCGCCCGCGGGCGCTCAGCAGTGGCAGCCGATCGACCAGAAGCCGGAAGATATGGCTCCGGCCGCGCACGATCCGTCGAAGCGCGTGCCGACGATGATGACGACCGCCGACATGGCGCTGAAGATGGATCCCGAGTTCCGCAAGATCTCGGAGAAATTCCGCAACGATCATCAGGCGTTCAAGGACGCGTTCGCCCGGGCCTGGTTCAAGCTGACGCACCGCGACATGGGACCAAAGGTCCGATACCTCGGCCCCGAGGTCCCGGCCGAAGACCTGATCTGGCAGGATCCGATCCCCGCCGGATCGATGCCGTCGAGCGGTGACGTGACAGCCTTCAAGGACAAGATCCTCGGAGCCGGGTTCAGCATCGGCCAGCTCGTGAAGACGGCTTGGGCGTCGGCCTCGACGTTCCGCAAGTCCGACTTCCGAGGCGGCGCAAACGGGGCGCGCATCCGCCTGGCGCCGCAGAAGGACTGGGCGGTGAACGAGCCCGAGGAATTGTCGCGAATCCTCGCCAAGATCGATGAGCTTCGGGGCGGCCTGTCGATGGCGGATGCCATCGTCCTTGCGGGCACAGCAGCCGTGGAGAAAGCGGCGAGGGACGCCGGGTTCAACGTCGAAGTGCCCTTCACCGGCGGACGCGGCGACGCGACGCAGGAATGGACCGACGTCGAAAGCTTCGACGTGATGGAGCCTGCAGCCGACGGCTTCCGCAATTACCTGAAGACCAAGCATTCGGTGCGGACCGAGGAGTTGCTGATCGATCGTGCGCAGCTGCTCGGATTGTCGGCGCCGGAGATGACGGTGCTCGTCGGCGGGCTGCGCGTCCTCGGCGCGAATTACAAGGACCAGCCCGAGGGCGTGTTCACCAACCGCAAGGGTCAGCTGACCAACGACTTCTTCGTCAACCTCCTCGACAACGA
>JBKPJK010000307.1:0-4781 GCA_046730635.1 Pseudomonadota bacterium
GTCCGCGCACAAAACGAACCGATGCTCGTCGAAGGCGGCCTGCCCGTCGCAATCGTCAGCTACGCGGACCTCAATATTGCTTCGGCCGCGGGTCGCCATGTGCTCGAAGGCCGCGTCACGCGAGCCGCTTCGGATCTGTGCCTCGAAAGCCGTCGGCAGTCGCTGAGCGAATTCGCCGCGCAGCACCGTTGTTTCTCGGTGGCAATGGCCAAGGCACGGGTCGACATCGACATCGCGGTCGCTCGCGCGAGTGGCCAGCTTGCCTCGGCCCGGACGATAACGGTCGCGGTGAAGTGAATCGACTTGCCCGTCAGCCGGTGGCATTTTCCCCTGCCGCTGCCACCGGCTGCCGCGTCTTCGACAAGGAGGTGCCAAAAGCCATGCAACCGAGGCTGAAGCGCATCGCGTTCCTGCTGTTCGACGGGTGCGACCTGCTCGACTTCGCTGGTCCTGCGGGCGTGTTTCATTCCGCCGCGCGGCACCTCATCCGCACCGGACAAGCGTCCGACATCCTCTACACTGTCGAACCGCTCTCGCTCGATGGAGGAAGCGTGCGCACGGAGCAGAATGTCTTCGTCGAAACCAAACGAGCCGACCAAATACCCCCGGGGAAGTACGATACGTTGATCGTCACCGGCGGCGTTATCGATCACCGAAGCTGCGATGAGCGCCTCCCGGCCTGGGTCAAAGCGAACCATGCAAATGTGCCGCGAGTGGCCTCGGTGTGCTGCGGCGCCTTCATTCTTGCCGGCGCAGGCCTGCTCGACGGTCATCGCGCGACGACGCATTGGGAAGATTGCGGGCATCTTCAGGAATCCTTCCCCGATGTCGATGTGCGGCCCGACTCCATCTACATGCAGGACGGCAATCTCTGGACCTCGGCCGGAATCACTTCGGGCATCGACATGGCACTGGCCATGGTCGAGGAAGATTACGGCCACGCGCTCGCGCTTCTCGTCGCTCGCAACCTCGTCGTCTTCATGAAGCGGCCGGGCGGCCAGTCACAGTTCAGCGCCCCGCTGCAATCGCAATCGATCGAAGGCCCGCTCGGCTCGGTTCTTGGTTGGATCGTCGAGAATCCGTGCGAGGATTTGCGAACCGAAAAGCTCGCGGAGCGGGCGAATATGAGCCTGCGGAACTTCTTCCGGGCGTTCGAGGCCGCGACGGGAACCTCGCCCGCCGATTGGGTCGAGATGGCTCGGACCGAGGTCGCCAAACGCTTCCTGGAGGAGGGGGCGGAGAAAGTTGAGCAGGTCGCCTACAAGTCCGGTTTCTCCGGCTACGAGCAGATGCGCAAAGCCTTCGCTCGCCGCGTCGGCGCCAGCCCGACCGAATATCGCTCCCGGTTCGCGCGCCGCCAAATTACGGACGAACCGGCCGCGTTCGCTCCCCTGCTTCACGGTTACATTCAGCCCAAACCGACTCACGAAGCGCTGCAATAAGCCCCGTCAGGGCACGAGCACCGTATCCTTCGCGTCCGGCAGCACCTCGGGATAATCGAGCGTGTAGTGCAACCCCCGGCTTTCGTGCCGCGCCAGTGCACTCCTAATGATCAGGTCCGCAACTTCCACAAGATTGCGCAATTCGATCAGATCCGGAGTGACCCGGAAGTGCGCGTAATAGTCGCGGACCTCCTGGCGGAGCATGTCGATCCGGTGCTTCGCCCGCTCCAGGCGCTTGGTGGTCCGGACGATCCCGACATAGTTCCACATGAAGCGCCGGATCTCGCCCCAGGTCTGGGTGATCACGACCTCCTCGTCGCTGTCCGTGACGCGGCTTTCGTCCCACGCGCGCGTTTCCGGCACGTCGGGCAGCGAGTTCCAGTTGGCGATGATATGCTTCGCCGCGGCCTCGCCGAACACCAGGCATTCGAGCAGGCTGTTCGACGCCAGCCTGTTCGCGCCGTGAAGGCCGGATTGCGTGACCTCCCCCGCGGCGTAGAGGCCCGGCGCGTCGGTGCAGCCGTGAAGATCGACGACCACGCCACCGCACGTGTAATGCTGCGCCGGAACGACCGGGATCGGCTCCGCGGTGATGTCGATCCCGAGACCCAAGAGCTTCTCGTAGATGTTCGGGAAGTGCGCCTTCACGAAATCGGGGTCGCGGTGCGAGATGTCGAGATGGACATAGTCGAGCCCGAGCCGCTTGATCTCGTGGTCGATCGCTCTCGCCACGATGTCGCGCGGCGCTAGCTCGGCACGCTCGTCGAAACGCGGCATGAAGCGGGCGCCCCCACCCTTCACGCCGGGCGGAAGCTTGAGCTGCCCGCCCTCACCACGGACCGCCTCGGTGATCAGGAAGTTCTTGACCTGAAGGTTGTAGAGGCAGGTCGGGTGGAACTGCATCATCTCCATGTTGGAAACGCGGCAGCCCGCCCTCCAGGCCATCGCAATGCCGTCGCCCGTCGCGCCGCGTGGGGCGGTCGAATAGAGGTAGGCGCGCCCCGCCCCGCCGGTGGCCAGGATGGTCGCGCGACCAGTTAGGGTCTCCACTCGCTTCGACTTGCGGTTGTAGGCGTAGATGCCGTGCACGGCGCCGCTGGTGGAGAAGTGCGTCGCGTGGCGGCCGGTGACGAGATCGATCGCCAGCATGTCGGGTACCAGCGTGACGTTCGGATGCTTCGCCGCCGCAGTTTCGAGCGCCTGCTGGACGGCATAGCCGGTGGCATCCGCGACGTGGACGATGCGGCGATGGCTGTGTCCGCCCTCGCGGGTCAGGTGCAGCGCATTGCCCTCCTGAGCGAACGGTACGCCGAGTTCGAGCAGATGCCCGATGGCTCGGGGCGCCGACTCCACGACGTGCTCGACGACCTTGAGGTCGTTGAGGCCGGCACCGGCGATCATCGTGTCCTTGACGTGCGCTTCGAAGCTGTCGCCCGCTTCCAGCACGGCGGCTATCCCGCCTTGTGCCCAGCTAGTGGCGCCCTCGCCGAGCCCCCCCTTGGCGATCACCGCGACTTTGTGCGTCTCGGCAAGATTGAGCGCGGCCGTCAGTCCCGCCGCGCCGGAGCCGACGATGAGAACGTCGGCGCTGATGCTCACGCGGCATCCTGCGTGGAGGATGTCAGGCTTAGGAACACGTCTTCGAGGTCCGGATCGCGGGTCGACACGTCGACGATCGAAAGGCCCTCTGACGTCAGAGACGCGAGGACCTGGCCCGCATTGACCTTGTCCTTGCGGTACGTGATCTCGAGCGTCCTCTCGTCGACCAGTGCGATGTTGTCGAACGAGGGGTTGGTCGGAACCTCGGCGATGTCGCGGTCGAACGTGACTACGACGGCTTTCTCTTGAGCCTTCGCCACTAGCTCTCGCGTCGGTTCATTGGCGATGACTTGGCCGTGGTTGATGATCGCGATGCGGTCGCACAACTCCTCGGCTTCCTCGAGATAATGGGTCGTGAGGACGATCGTGACGCCCTGTGCGTGCAGCTTGCGGACATAATCCCACAGCTGGCGGCGCAGCTCGACGTCGACCCCGGCCGTCGGTTCGTCGAGCACCAGGATCGGCGGCGAGTGGACCATCGCCTTGGCGACGAGCAGCCGCCGTTTCATCCCTCCCGAGAGCGTTCGCGAATAAGCGTTCGCCTTGTCGGTCAGATGCATCGCGGCGAGCAGTTCGTCCGACTTCCGTTCGGACGGTGGAATTCCGTACAGTCCCGCCTGGATCTCGAGCGTCTCTTTCGGCGTGAAGAACGGGTCGAAGATGATCTCCTGGGGGACCACTCCAATCGAGCGCTTCGCGTTTCTCGGATGTTCGTCGATGTCGAATCCCCAGATCGCGACCCTGCCGCTCGTCTTCACCACGAGCCCGGCTAGGATGTTGATCAAGGTCGATTTGCCTGCTCCGTTCGGCCCGAGCAGGCCGAAGATCTGCCCGCGCGGGACCTCGAAGCTGACGCCGTCGAGGGCGCGTTTGCCCCCTGCATAGGTCTTGCAGAGCGCCTCGATACGGATCGCGGGTTCGTCCATCATGGGGCCGCATAGGAGCGGCCCGGCGACGCGACAATATGTTCGGGGTAAACGACCTCTTTACCGTAACCGCTAGATCGATCTTGACCGAAGCTGGTTACCGACGGTGCAAGATGTGCCGGCCTTTCGCCCTCCGCCTGGCGGCGGTAACCTTCTTGCTGTGCTCGGCGGCCGGGCATGCCGCACCTGTCGCGCCGCCCGTGCAGCCGAAGGGCAATGCGACGATTCTTCTTCCTGCCAGCTTCGTGAAGCTCATGGATATGGATTTCGGGCTTTTGACCGTTACGGCCGCCGGCACCGCAATCCTCGATTCGAACAGTGGGACTGTAACCACGACCGGAGGCGTTCTGCTGGCGGGTGGCAGGCCACATGCTGCGGGTTTCGACGCCGTCTCGCCGACACGCAACGTCGTCAAGATCGCGCTTCCCAAGAAAGCAGTAACGCTGACCCGGGTTGGTGGCACCGAGACGATGACGCTCGACACGTGGACCATCAATGGAGCGACCACCAGGAACGTGGTCGCGCACGAGGAATTCCAGTTTCAGGTCGGCGGAACCCTGCACGTGAACGCCAATCAGGTCGAAGGGGATTATCTCGGGACCTTCGACGTCACGATCAACTCCAACTAACCCACCGACCGACGCATTGAACGTCCGGCGGTCCGTTGCTACCTCGCCCCACGATGAAGCCGATCGACCCCCCTGAAGTCATCCGCGTCTCGACGGTCCAGATCGCCTGCGACGGATCGGGCGAGATTTCGCCTGCGCTCGGACATCCGCGGGTCTTCCTCAGGATCGAGCCGGATACAGGGTTC
>JBKPJK010000308.1:0-1474 GCA_046730635.1 Pseudomonadota bacterium
TCATTGACGATGCAGTTCGAGCCGGATGCCGACGAGGACCTGTTCGATATCTTCGTGGTGGTCGCCCCCAACGCTGCGTTGCGGAGCGGGTCAGCCGCGGGCAGTCCGGTGATTGCACGCCTTGCGTGGGACGTGGTCAAAGCGATCGACCAAAGCGGAGGGGCGCAAACCAAGATCGAGCTTCAGGATGGACGCCAGGGATGGATCGATGCCGAGCAACTCTACAACCCGGCGTCCTACCGGCTGTTCATGGAGCAGCGCGGCGGCAAATGGATGATCACAGCGTTGGTTGCGGGCGACTGACCATTGCCTCGCAACGCGGGTCGCTCCTATAGACCCGCCCGTTTAGCCCTAGAGGAAGACTGCCCGTGGCGCGTCCCGCGAAGAAAGCTGCCGTTTCATCCGCGCCCGAGGCGCCACAGATCGAGCGACCGGCGCAGCCCCAGCGCTACCAGGCCTCGAAGGAGGAGATGCTCCAGCTCTATCGCGAGATGCTGCTCATCCGCCGGTTCGAGGAGCGGGCGGGCCAACTTTACGGCCTGGGGCTGATCGGGGGCTTCTGCCACCTCTACATCGGGCAGGAAGCGGTGGCGGTCGGGCTGCAGTCGGCGATGACGGTCGGCAAGGACAGTGTCATCACCGGCTATCGAGATCACGGCCACATGCTCGCCTACGGGATTGATCCGAAGGTGATCATGGCCGAGCTGACGGGCCGGGCCGCCGGCATCTCCAAGGGGAAGGGCGGGTCGATGCACATGTTCAGCGTCGATCACGGCTTCTACGGCGGCCATGGCATCGTCGGGGCTCAGGTGCCGCTCGGCACCGGCCTCGCGTTCAAGCACAAATATTCGGAGGATGGCGGCGTCTGCCTGACCTATTTGGGTGACGGAGCGGTCAACCAGGGGCAGGTTTACGAGGCCTTCAACATGGCCAAGCTGTGGGACCTGCCGGTCATCTACGCGATCGAGAATAACAAATATGCGATGGGCACGAGCATCGGCCGCTCCTCGGCTGAGCCGTTGCTCTACCGACGCGGAGAGGCGCACCGCATTCCCGGGCTCCAGGTCGACGGCATGGACGTGCTCGCGGTTCGGGGCGCCGCCGACGTGGCACTCGAATGGACGCGTAGCGGCAAGGGCCCGATCATCATCGAGTTCATGACCTACCGCTACCGCGGGCATTCGATGTCGGACCCGGCGAAGTACCGTACGCGCGAGGAAGTCCAGGACGTGCGCGAGCATAACGACCCCATCGATCATGCGGCGAAGGAGCTGGAAAAGCTCGGCGTCAAGGAGGATGAGCTGAAGGCCATCGACAAGGAAATCAAGGACATCGTCGTCGAAGCTGCCAAGTTTGCTGAAGACGCGGCGGAGCCTGCGCCGGCGGAGCTTTACACCGACGTGCTGGTGGGGAGCTACTGATGCCGACCGAGCTGAAGATGCCCGCGCTGTCCCCCACGATGGAGGAGGGGACC
>JBKPJK010000309.1:0-2347 GCA_046730635.1 Pseudomonadota bacterium
ACAGGTCGGCGGTCGCTTCCGGACCGTTCGGCACGTGCCAGACCTCCACGCCGGTGAGACGATCAAGGCGATAGTCGGTCGGACCATTCACCTCCACCACGAGCATCCGTTGCTCGATCAGTTCGATGAACGGGAGGAAAAGCTCGCGATTGAGACCGCCCTTGTAGAGATCCTTCGGCGGTCGGTTGGAGGTGGTGACGACCTTCACGCCTTGCTCGAGCAGTTTCCCGAACAGCCGCGAGAGGATCATCGCGTCGGCAGGATTGGTCACCTGCATCTCGTCGAAGCACAGGACTTTGGCTTCGGCCGCGATATCTTCCGCGACCGGCTCGATCGGATCGCCTTCCTCGTTCTGCCGGGCTTTGCGAAGCCGAGCATGCGCTTCCAGCATGAATTCGTGGAAATGGACGCGGCGCTTGGGATGGACGTCGATATGGTCGTACGCCAGATCCATCAGCATCGATTTGCCCCGGCCGACACCGCCCCACAGATAGACTCCGTCGGGCCCTTGCTGCCGGGAGCGGAAGAAGCGGGAGAGAAGACTCTCGCCGTTGTCGAGCCCTTCGGCCAGGCGATCGAGCGCGGCGACCGCCCGTTCCTGCGCTGGGTCGGGCTTCAGCTCGTTGGCGGCAATCAAAGCGTCGTAGGCGGCCCGTACGGGTCCGCTCATCGCGACGACGGTCCGTTCGGGCGGCTGACCTTCTTCAGAGTCCCGCTGAAGCTGTAGCAAGGCTCATCGTTCTGCTTCACGACGCCCTGGAGGAAGGCGTGCCCGCGCGTTTGCTTCACCAGCTCGACATGCGCGTCGAGCGGCGACCCCGCCTGACCGCGCGCAAGGAAATGGGTGGTGAGATCGAGCGTCACGTAGTGCGCCTTCTCCATCCCGGCGCAGAGGCCGCCCGCGAACAGCGACATGTCGATGAAGCTCATCACCGATCCGCCGTGGAGCGAGCCGCCCATGTTCATATGGTCTTCGGTCGGGAACATCCGGCAGATGCCGCGGCCAGGGCCGTCAGGCTTGAACAGCAGCCTTCCGGTTGCGGCTGCGAACGATCCCCGCGGGAAGTCTCCCCAGCTGTACCAGCCGGGATTCGCCGCATCGGGCGTCGCTCCGCGCGGGAGGCCGACGTCCTCCATCAGCTCGTCATCGCTCAACCGACGCGCTCTGCGATCAGCTTCTTGGTTTCGGCGATCGCCTTGGCCGGGTTGAGCCCCTTCGGACAGACGTTCGCGCAGTTCATGATCGTGTGGCAGCGATAAAGCCGATACGGATCCTCGAGCTGATCGAGCCGCTCGCCGGTCGCCTCGTCCCGGCTATCGGCGATCCAGCGATAGGCCTGCAGCAGGATGGCGGGTCCGAGGAACTTGTCCGCGTTCCACCAATAGCTCGGGCAGCTCGTCGAGCAGCAGAAGCAGAGGATGCATTCGTAAAGGCCGTCGAGCTGCGCGCGATCCTCCGGGGACTGAACCCGCTCGCGCGAGGGCGGCGGGCTGACCGTCTTCAGCCACGGCTGGATCGACGCATATTGCGCGTAGGCGTGGGTCAGGTCGGGAACCAGGTCCTTGACCACCTCCATGTGCGGGAGCGGAGTGATCTGCACTTCCCCCTTCAGATCCGCGATCGCGGTCGTGCAGGCGAGGCCGTTCCGCCCGTCCATGTTCATTGCGCAGGACCCGCAGATGCCCTCCCGGCAGGAGCGGCGGAAGGTCAGGGTCGGGTCGATCTCATTCTTGATCTTGATGAGCGCGTCGAGGACCATCGGCCCGGTCTTGTCGAGGTCGATCGTGTAGCGATCGTATCTCGGGTTGGCGCCGCTGTCGGGGTCGTAGCGGTAGATCTTGAACGTCTTGAGGCGCTTACCTTCTTCAGGCTTCCACTGGCGCCCGCGCTTGTTGATCTTGCTGTTCTTCGGAAGCGTGAATTCGGCCAAGACTTTGAGCTCCTTGCTTGGGCGAGCCGCTAGCACGCGGGTTGGCCGAATTCAAAGCGTTCACGGGACTGACACGCGGCTGCAATGCAGTTCGTGCAAGGCTCGTCGGATGGACGACATAGAATATCTGTTGCGGCGTGAACGTCAGGAGCGCGCTGCCGCCAAGCGCGCTCTCAGCCCCAATGCGAGAGCGGCCCATCAGGAAATGGCGCAGCATTATGCCGAGCTGATCGGACCGAGGTCGATGGCGGCCCAGGAGCTCCGGGCCGCCTGACCTTCACGCCTAGCGCAGGAGCGCGCTGATGACCTGCTGGACCAGCATGGTCCGCGGGTCGACGGCGTAGAGGTAGCCGTCGTTGTAATAATAACGGTAGCGCTGATTGAGCTCGTAGCGGCGGCGCAGATCGTAGGGGATC
>JBKPJK010000310.1:0-7482 GCA_046730635.1 Pseudomonadota bacterium
TTGGCCAGCGCATCGGCACCGGGGTACAGGCGCCCGAGCGATACTCCGCCGAGCACGCCTCTTTCGACCATCGCGTGGAGCGCCGGTCGAGCCGCCACGGGGAGCTTCAGCGTGAATTCGTTGAAAAAGCTTTCGTTGACCAGCTCGACGCCGGGGATCTCCGCGAGGCGATCCGCTACCTCGCACGCGCGTGCGTGATTCAAGGAAGCGAGCTGGCGCAGGCCTCTTTCGCCCAGCAGCGTCAGGTGAGCGGTGAACGCGAGCGCGCACAGCACCGAGCTGGTGCAGATGTTCGACGTCGCCTTTTCGCGGCGGATGTGCTGCTCGCGCGTCGACAGCGTCAGCACGAACCCCCGCTTGCCTCCCGCGTCCACCGTCTCTCCGGCGAGACGGCCGGGCATCTGGCGGACATGCTTCTCGCGGCAGGCGAACAGACCGACGTACGGGCCGCCGAACTGCAAGCCGACGCCGATCGACTGGCCCTCGCCGACGACGATGTCCGCGCCCATCTCGCCGGGCGAGCGGATTGCGCCGAGGGCGACAGGCTCGGTCACGACCGCGATGAGGAGCGCGCCGGCCGCATGAGCCGCCTCGGCGATCGGTGCCAGGTCGGTGATCCGGCCGAGGATGTCGGGATACTGCACCACCACCGCGCTCGTGTCGCCGTCGATGCTCGCGATGATCTTCTCGGCGTCCGTCAAAGCGCTCAGCTCCGGCAACGACGTCTGGAGCTCGTCCTCGGTGAACTTCGCCATGGTCTTGGCGACGCTGACGTAGTGCGGATGAACGCCGGAAGAGATGATCGTCTTGTTCCGCCGGGTGATCCGGTGGCCCATGACGATCGCTTCCCACATGGCAGTGGACCCATCGTACATCGAGGCATTGGCGACTTCGCAGCCGAACAGCCGAGCGACCTGCGTCTGGAACTCGAACAGCATCTGCAGCGTGCCCTGGGCGATCTCGGGCTGGTAGGGCGTGTAGCTCGTCAGGAACTCGCCGCGCTGGATGATATGGTCGGCGCTCGCAGGGATGTGATGCTTGTAGGCGCCGCAGCCGAGGAAGAAGGGCACATCCCCCGCGACCATGTTCTTCCGGGACAGCGCCGTCATGTGCCGCTCGACCGCCATTTCGGATGCATGCTTGGGCAGGCCCTCGATCGGACCCTTGAGCCGCGCCTCCCCCGGGACGTCGCAGAACAGTTCGTCGATCGAGGCGGCGCCGACGACCCGCAGCATCTCGCTGCGGTCGGAGTCGCTCAACGGCAGATAACGCATCAGTTTGGCTTCCTCATGATGAAGCGAAGTCGGACATAATCGGCGACGTTCGAGCCGACACGGTCGGCAACGGCGGTAGCGATCTCGGCGCGCTCGCCCTCTGGGACGCCGGCGCGGTCGAGCCAGCCGCGGCGGAAGGTCGTCACCCACTGAGCAATCCCATGATCGATCGGAGTCGGGCGCTCGATCAGCCGCGCATCGATCCGCTCGAACCCGGCAGCCTCGTAAACGGCCGCGAATTCATCCGGCGACGGATACCAGTTGCTCGCTTTTACCGGCGGAACGTAGCCGCGGATGATCAGCTCATCGTCGAGCGCATCGCGCAGCTTCTTGAGATTCGCTTCGCCGCCCATCTCGCCCGCAAAGCGGCTCCCCGGCTTGAGCGCGCGGAAGATTGCGCTCGCCGCCTGCTCTTTCTCGCGCACCCAATGGAGCGTCGCGTTGGAAAAAGCGGCATCGAATTCGGAATCGAACGCGATGTCGGCAACTCCGATGAGGAAGGCCTCAACGCCCTTGGCGCGAGCCGCCGCAACCATTTCGGGTGAGTTGTCGATGCCGACCATAGTCGCGCCACGCCCTGCGATCTGCCTGGTCAGAGTGCCGTCGCCACAACCGACGTCGAGGATCCGCTCACCCGGCTGAGGGTCGAGCAGCTCGACGGCGGCACCGCCGAGCAAAGCAACGAAAGCGCCGACGCGCGCGTAATCGCCGGCGTCCCACTTGCTCGTCGAGGCGACTCCGTCGGTCAAAGAGTCTTGATCCACTCGCGGTAGGCGCCTTCGTCCATCAGGCCTTCAAGCTCGCCCGGGTTGTCGAGCTTGAGCTTGAAGAACCAGCCCTGGCCTTCCGGGTCGCTGTTGATCAGCGACGGATCGTCGGCGACCGCCTGGTTGCCCTCGACGACTTCGCCGGACACGGGCGCGTAGACGTCGGACGCTGCCTTCACCGATTCGACGACGGCGGCATCCTGCCCCTTGCTGAGGCGCCTGCCGGCATCCGGGACTTCGGCAAAGACGATATCGCCCAGCGCTTCTTGGGCGTGGTTCGAAATGCCGACGGTCGCAGTGTCGCCTTCGACCCGGATCCATTCATGCTCTTTGGTGAAATACAGCGACATCAGGCGGCTCCCTTGCGGTGATAGCGGTGCGGAACGAACGGCATGCGCACGACGCGAGCGTCGAACAGCTTGCCGCGCTGCTCGAGCTTCAGGGCCGTTCCCGGCTCGGAGAAGGTGATTCCGACATAGCCCATGGCGATGGGGCGCTGCAGCGACGGCGAGAAGCCGCCGCTGGTGATTCGGCCGATCTCATTGCCTTCGCCGGTGAGCACCAGGGCGCCCTCGCGCACCGGTTGCCGGCCGTCGATCTCGAAACCGACGCGAAGAACGGGCGGTCCGTTCAGGATCTCGGACAGGATGCGCTCGGATCCGGCAAAGCCGCCCTCCGCCCGGCGGCGCTTGTTGATGGCGAAATTGAGGCCCGCCATGACCGGCGTGGTCCGGTCATCGAGGTCATGGCCGTAGAGCGGGAGCCCCGCCTCAAGACGTAGGGAATCGCGCGCTCCCAAGCCGATCGGCTTCACGCGCTCATCGGCGACCAGCCAGTTGGCGAGTTGCTCGGCCGCGACTGCGGGGATGGAGATCTCGAAGCCGTCCTCGCCGGTGTAGCCTGAGCGGCTGATCCACAGCGGATGACCGAAAGCGTGGAACGGACCGGCCTGCATGAAGCTGAGGTCCGCGACCCCCGGAATGGCCGCGTCGAGCACCTCCGCGGCCAACGGCCCCTGGAACGCGAGAAGGGCCTGTTGCGTCATATGATCGACGATGATGTCCTGCGGCATGCGGTTGCGCATCTGGTCGATGTCGCCGTGCTTGGTCGCTCCGTTGACGACGACATAGAAATCGTCGCCGCGGCGAGTTGCCATCAAGTCGTCGATGATCCCGCCGTCCTCGTTCAGGAGGAGCGAGTATTTCGGTTTCATGTCCTTGGCGTCGCGGAAGTCGCCCGGCATCAGCCGTTCGAGTGCGCCGTCCACGCCGCGACCATGGATGAACAGCTGGCCCATATGGCTGACGTCGAACAGGCCGGCCTTCTCGCGGGTCCAGAGATGCTCAGCCATGATGCCTTCGTACTGGACGGGCATCTCGTAGCCGGCGAACGGCACCATTCGGCCGCCCTTCGACCGGTGCCACGAATCGAGCGGAAGCTTGTCGAGCTGAGGTTCGGGAAGCGTGCCTTCGCCGCCCTGCGGATCGCCGCTGTATGGGGTTCCCCGGGCCTGGGTTTCGTCGGTCGGACCTGAATGGACTTCTCGGCTCATCAAAGCGCTCCTTGGACGGTCAAGCGACAGCCTCCACCCCTCGAGGTTTCTCGCCGCCGCCCCCGTCTGTCCCTAGCGCCTGAGAGCTTTGCCCCTTCGGCGGCCCACTCATGCACGAAGCGCGGTGGACGCTTTCCAGACTGTCTGGCTTGCGCGGTCCTTGTGCCTGAGAGATTCCGGGGGCGGTTGCTCCTTCGGCGCCGCCGGAGCCCCATTGGGTGGGACCCGACGAACTCTCCCGCGCAGCCATCCGACGGTTACCCGCCGGCGACGCCGCGTGCCTTGGCCGCGCTCCCGATAGGAGTCAACGCGGGTTTCGCCTGTCTTCAGCGCGTTGCGTTATATTTGAGCTGATCCTGCGTGAGCTGGAAACCGACCAGATGCTCGAACGTCGCATTGGCGACTGCGGTGCGGATGGCCGGATCGGCGAGCGGGTCGACTGCGGCCTCGGCCTCGCCGGCCTTGCGCGGCCGCGTCAAAACTCGACGGACGTTTTCGGGCAGAGTAGCGGTCGCACGATTGACTCGTACGATGGCCTGAACCTGCGCCTGGGCGTGCAAGTCGCCGGCCGCGAAGGAGAGCACGACACGGCCGATCCTCTTGGCCGCGATGTTCTGACCGCCCTGCAGGGCCACGTCGAAATAGGGAAGTACGACCTGCCTCGCGGGTCCTGCATCGCGCCGCAGGGCGTTGACCGTGAAGTTAATCGTCGAGACGACGTCGTTGCCCGAGTCCTGGCACCCCGACTGGACGTGGGAGATGGCGGCCGACACGTCGATCGCGCGAGCGTCGGTGCTTCCGGGGGGATTGAAGAGCGTGATGTCTCCCGTCCCTGCGGGAATGGCGGCGATCGGGCACGCGCTGCGGATGGAATAGATTCCACCGCCATTCTCGGCCGTGACGTCGCCGGCATGGCGACAGGCACTGAGCAGGGTCACGGCGGCGAGAGCGGCGAGGCGAAGCTTCACGTGGGAGTTGTCCTTGCAAGGGCGAAATGCAGTGCGCGCGTTCATAGGAAGGGCCTTCTAAGGCTGCAAGCGATGCCTTACATGGCCTGCACTGTGGCTGAACTTCCTCCCCTTCTTGTCCTGATTGCGGCTCCACGCGGCTTTTGCGCGGGGGTGGATCGGGCCATCCAGATCGTCGAGCTCGCGCTCGAGCGTTTCGGAGCGCCGGTGTATGTCCGGCACGAGATCGTCCACAATCGGTTCGTCGTTGAACGGCTGAAGAAAATGGGCGCCGTGTTCGTGGACGAACTCGCCGAGGTGCCGGACGATCGTCCGGTCGTCTTCTCTGCGCACGGCGTCCCGAAGTCCGTGCCGGCCGAGGCGCAGGACCGCGGCCTCACTTATGTCGATGCCACCTGCCCCCTGGTCTCGAAGGTCCATCGGCAGGCTCAACGACTGATCGAGGAAGGGCGGCACATCCTCTTCATCGGTCACGCGGGCCACCCGGAGGTGATCGGGACGTTCGGGCAGGTTCCGCCCGAATCGATCACCCTGATCGAGACCGTAGAGGATGTTGCCGCCCTCAATATTTCAGAGACTGCAAATCTTGCATTCCTGACTCAGACGACGCTGTCGGTCGACGATACGGCGGCGATCGTCGCTGCGCTCAAGAGTCGCTACCCGAGCATCCGTGCGCCACGCAGTGAGGACATTTGCTACGCGACGTCCAACCGTCAGGCGGCGGTGAAGGCGATAGCGCCCGAGTGCGACCGCATGCTTGTCATCGGCGCGCCGAACAGCAGCAATTCGCTGCGGCTGGCCGAAGTCGCCGAGCGGATGGGCGTTCCGTCGCGACTCATCGAGCGGTCGAGCGACATCGACTGGGAATGGATCGGTCGGCCGGCCACGCTCGGAATCACGGCGGGAGCTTCTGCCCCGGAGGTGCTGGTG
Organism: Pseudomonadota bacterium; assembly: GCA_046730635.1. GTDB lineage: Bacteria > Pseudomonadota > Alphaproteobacteria > Sphingomonadales > Sphingomonadaceae > Sphingomicrobium. Next base: position 5,492 of record JBKPJK010000310.1, read on the forward strand.
CGCGAGGTCGTCGAGGCGCTTCGCGGCCGGTTCGCGGTGACTGAGGAGATCGCCGATCACACCGCCGAGCGGATGACCTTCAAGCTTCCGCGCGAGCTCGTCGCCTGACCGAACTCCCGCTCGTCGAGATTTTCACGGACGGAGCCTGTCGGGGCAATCCGGGGCCAGGGGGCTGGGCAGCGCTCTTGCGCACGGGAACCAAGGAACGCGAGCTGTCCGGCGGCGAGGCGCTGACCACCAACAATCGCATGGAGCTGATGGCGGCGATCAAGGGCCTCGAGGCGCTGAAGAAGCCATGCCGCGTCCACCTTCATACCGACAGCGTCTATGTCCGCGACGGGATCACCCGCTGGATATACAACTGGCAGCGCAACGGCTGGCGGACGTCCGACAAGAAGCCGGTGAAGAATGCCGAACTGTGGCAAGAGCTCATCGAAGCGACCGCCCCCCACCGGATCGAATGGCATTGGGTGAAGGGCCACAGCGGCCATCCGGAGAACGACCGGGTCGACGCTTTGGCGTGCGAAGAAGCCGACAAGCAGCGGACATTACATCGGCTGTGATGAACTAAAGTTCACTTGTCCGGCAGGGCTCACAGGCATTTATCGGCGCTTCACCGACTCTCTCGTTCCCCCTGTTCGTTGAAAGCCGGTGGGGGGAGGCTCACACCGGCCTCCCCCATCTTCCTATCGAAAACGGCCCGGCGAAAAGTCGCGACGGTCGATGTGCGCTACGAGGGGATCCGGCTCCACGCCGAGAAGGATCGACGCTGCAAGCTTGCCTGCCGCCGGTGAGGTTTGGATGCCGAAGCCCCCCTGCCCTGCGCACCAGAAGAAACCCGAAACGTCCGCATCGAATCCATAGACGGGAACCCGATCGGGGGCGAAGCTCCTGAGGCCAGCCCAACTGCGCTCGATTCGCTCGATCGGCCAGTCGACCACGCCCTCGAAACGGTCGATCGCAATCGCGATGTCGATCTCTTCGGGAGCGGCGTCGCAGGGATCGGTATCGATCTCGTCGTGCGGGCTCAGCCAGACCGAATTGTCCCCTTCACCCTTGAAATAGAAGTTGCCGTCCGAATCGTTGACCAGCGGCAGATCCTTGAGGCCGGACCGGCCCACCCTCAATTGCACCATCGTGCGTCGCTTCGGCGTGATTCCGAGAGGCTGTACGCCGCAACGTTCGGCCACCGTATCGGCCCACGCGCCGGCACCGTTCACGAGAACGTCAGCAGTCAGTTCCGTCCCATCGGTCAATGTAACGCGCCATCGGTCGCCTTGGCGGCGGGCGCTCTCTAGGCGGGCATTCGTTTGAATCGTGCCACCGCGCCTTCGAAACGCCTTCAGGAACGACGCGTGAAGTGCCGCAACGTCAATGTCGGCGCACCCGGGTTCGAACAGTGCTTTGGTCCACTGCGGCCTGACCCCCGGCACCATATGCTCGAGTTCTTGCCGCTCGATTCGGCGACCGGACACCCCGGCCGGCAGCTCCGGCCATTCGTCCTGGGAAAGGTGCAGGGCGCCGCGAGTCATCAGGAAGGTGCTTTCGGCGAATTCCCGAGGCGGGTCTCTCAGAAAGCCGGCCGACGCGGTGGAGAGCTGCGCTACGGTCGGACCACCGTAGCTTTCCAGGAAAAAGGCCGCGGAGCGCCCGGTCGAGTGGTAGCCGCAATGCTCCTCAGCCTCGATGATCACGGTCGGACGCGAGGCCGCGACCTCGGCCCCGACGCTCGCTCCGGCGATGCCGCCGCCCACAATCAAAATGTCCAAGTCAATCATTCGCCTATCGGCCCCTTGGCAGCGCGGTTACGAATTGGAAAGCCGTACCGTCTAGAGCCTCACATCATGTTCAATTCCGTATTTACTCAATTGCTGCTGCTCGTGCTCGCGACGCTCGTGGTCGTGGCGGCGGTGATCGACGCGCGGACCTTCACCATTTCGAACCGGCTCAATCTTGCGGTGGCACTGCTTGCGCCGGTCTACTGGCTGTCG
>JBKPJK010000311.1:0-13496 GCA_046730635.1 Pseudomonadota bacterium
AACTTGGCCCCCGCCCAGCCGTCCTTGATCCAACGGATCTGGGCGACGATCTCGCCGCGGCCGGGGACGGAGAGCACGACCGTCTGGCCCTTGGCGAACGGGCGGTTCGAGGAGAGCTTGCAGCCCTCATACGACATTTCCGTTACCACGACGGTGTGCCTGGTCCCGTCGGGCATCTGAGCGCGCGCGGTCAGCCGCGCGTGCTGGCGCCTGCCTCTCGGCACCCAATCTTGAGTCTCTCTGTCCATGGCGTCCACTCCACCGAGCGGATGCTAACTTAGGTGGGTAAGCGAGTCGTAAACGGTCAGCGCTTGAGGAAGCCCTCGAGCTCATTGCGGAGCTCGTCGACCGACATTCTGCTCCAGGCCTCGTCCCAAGCGGATCCCGCGGCCACGTCGTTGACGAGATAGGCTGGGCGGAGCCAGCGCGTCGGCGCGACGACCGGCTTCGAATGCGACAGGCGCCGCATGTCGAACTCTTCGTCGAAGCTTAGACCCGCATGGTCCCCAACCGTCCAGCTGACCGTCGCATCGACGGTTCCGCCCTTGCCGAAATCGACAATGACTTCGCTGCCGAGGGCGAGCGGCTTGGCGCACTGGACGAGCGCACCCGTCGCCGAGACGTTGCGCAGGCGTACGCGGAATGTGCCGCTGCGCGTCTGGAGATCCGCAGACCAGATGAGCGGATGGCGTGTGGCGACGCGCTGGTCCGAACCGTCGGGCTCGGGCGCCGGGACGGCTTTGGGCCCACCGGACTTGCGATCTGGAAAGGCACGATCGATTGCGTCGAGGAGAAGCTCGGCGCGTTCGTTGTCCGAGCAGTCGAGATGCGTCTCGTGTGCAAATTCCAGGCCAATTCGGCCGCCTTTGACCCAGCGCACGATCGCCTCGACCGTGCCGTCGGAGCCGAGATGGAGATGCACCCGCTCCGCGATATTGGGGGTGAGCGTTGACGCGATCATAGCTCCGCCGCCCGAGAGATTGACGATGTGCACCTCGGCATCGCCGCCGCGATAAGCAATTCGGCAACGTTGGCCGTGAGCAGGAAGCCGGTCACGCTCGCGTGCGTCCTTGCGGCGCGATTCCTCGCGCGCGATCGGAACGCTGCCGAGGCCGTCCTCACCCGTTTTCCTGGGCCGCTTGCTCCTCAGCAGCGGGGAGTTTTGGTCACTCGCCGGTCTGCCGACTGATCCAGTACGCATATCCATAACCGCGCGATAAACGATCATCGGTTACGAAATGGTGATGACGGCTCAGAAAACGGCACTTTCGGCGGAGCGGCAGAGGCTCGCGGGCGTTTGGGGGCCGAGGGCAATCGGTGCCCGAGGGAGGCTGTGATGGATCCCAAGATCGTAGGTGTCATCGTCGTCGTCGTGTTGGTCGCGATCGTTGCCGCAATCATGATTTCGCGGAAGCGCCAGGCCGAGCGCCTGCGCGAGACCTATGGCGCGGAATATGAACGGGAATTGCGCGAATCCGGAAGCCGCTCGAAAGCGGAAGCGGAACTCCTGAAGCGGGAAAAGAGAGTCGAGAAGCTCTATATCCGGCCGTTGCCTCCCGCGAGGAGGGAGGCGTTCCTGGCGGATTGGCAAGCGGTCCAGGCAGGTTTCGTCGACGATCCCGAAAAGGCGATTGCCATGGCCGACGCGCTCGTCGGAGATGTGATGAAGGCCCGCGGTTACCCGGTCGACGATTTCGAGCAGCGGGCCGCCGACATCAGCGTGGAGCATCCTGAACTCGTGTCCAACTACCGCGCCGCGCACGAGATTGCTGTTCGTCACCGCCAAGGAAAGGCAGGGACGGAGGATCTTCGCGCTGCGTTCATCGGCTATCGGTCGATGTTCGAGGAGCTACTCGGCACCCCGGCCGAAGTGCCCGTCGAATAAAGCTCAACCGATCGGTTGACAATCTAAGAGGGCGCGCTCATATTCAACCATATGGTTGAACTTGAGTCGCCCCAACTGGACTCCGTCTTTCACGCTCTCGGAGACCCGACGCGCCGAATCATGCTGCGCGAGCTTGCCGATGGCGAGATGACCGTGGGTAGGCTCGCGGAGCCGTTCGCGATGTCGCTGGCGGCGGCGTCCAAGCATATCAAGGTGCTGGAGAATGCGGGCCTCGTCCGGCGCGAAGTTCGAGGGCGCACGCACTGGTGCTCGCTGGAGCCGGAGCCGCTCACGGCCGCATCCGAATTGCTGAGCGAATATCGACACTTCTGGAGCCGCAGCCTCGATCGCCTGACGGCCCTCATCGATGCCGAGAATCGCAAAAAGGAGAAAGACGATGGCTGAAACAGCGGCGCAAATTCGCGTGCCCATCGAACGGAGCGCGCCCGATGCGATCCGCCTGGAACGGCTGCTCGACGCCCCGCCCGAGACGGTGTGGCGCTATCTCACCGAGGCGGATCTGCGCCAGCGCTGGTTCATGGGCGGAACCGATGCGAAAGGCGTGGGCGAATTCCAGCTTCTCATCGATCACGACAGGCTGTCGGATGACGCCGACGTTCCATATCCCGAGAGCTACGCATCTTCGCGCGGGGCCGTCTGGACGGAGAAGGTGACGCGCTTCGATCCGCCGCGGCTGCTCGAGACCACGTTCCAGGGCGGCAAGAACGGGACCGTGACTTACGAATTGTTTCCCGAAGGGCAGAAGACGCGGCTCGTCCTGACTCACAGCGGGATCACCAGCCCGAGCGGTTTCCAGGATTTCGGCGGCGGCTGGAACTCGCACCTCAAGGTGCTCGAGGAGCGGCTTGCCGGGCGTGGGGTCCGCAATTTCTGGGATCTACACACCCGCTCGCGCGAGGAGGTTCGCAAGGCGCTGGGAAGCTGATGTGCCCGCTGTGCGCATCGACGCTCGCCTGGCTCGCCATCGGCAGCATTTCGGCGGGCGGATTTGGAACGCTGCTGATCAGGCAGCGCACGAAAGGACATGAGGATGGACACGATCACGACGCCGCGCCGGGTGGCGACGCATGAGGAATGGCTGAAGGCCCGCATCGACCTCCTGGGAGCCGAGAAGGAGCTGACCCGAATGAGCGACGAGCTTGCGCGGAAACGCCGGCAATTGCCGTGGGTCAGGGTCGAGAAGGATTACCGGTTCGCCACGGCCGATGGCGAGGAGTCGCTGGGCGAGCTGTTTCGCGGGCGCTCGCAGCTCCTCGTCTATCACTTCATGTTCGGCCCCGATTATAAGGCGGGCTGCCCCTCCTGTTCTTCGATTGCCGACGGCTTCAACGGTTTCTGGGAGCACCTCGCACATCATGACGTGATGTTCTGGGCGGTCTCGCGCGCGCCGATCCAGAAGCTGCTCGACTATCGCGAGCGGATGGGCTGGAGCTTTCCCTGGGCGTCCTCGTTCGGAAGCGATTTCAACTTCGAATATGGCGTCGGCCTCACCGAGCGGCAGCAGGACCAAGGCTACATCTACAATTTCCAGGAAAAGCCGCCCATTCCCCGCGATGCCGAGGGCGTGCCCGCCGGACATGCGGCGATGTGCGGGGTCGACTTGCGCACCTACCTGCACGAGCTTCCCGGCATGAGCGCCTTCGCGATGGACGATGGCGCGATCTATCACACCTACTCGACCTACGCGCGGGGGCTCGACGCGCTCTGGGGAATGTATCCGTGGCTCGATCGGGCACCGCTCGGGCGCAACGAGAACGGCCCTTGGTGGAAGCGCCGCGACGAATATGGCGCTCTCTAGAGGGTCTAGCGGCTGAGTTCGGAGGCGCGTGCGTCCTTCGGCTGATCAATTCCGAGGCGCTTTTTGGCCTTGTCGAGCATCGCGATGAAGCGCGGGTCATCGCGCATGCAGTCTAGATCCGTGTCGCTCTCGGCGACGCGCACCTGATATTCGCCGACACGCGGAAGAGTGCTCTGCAGCATCTTCAGCGCCTCTTCCTTGTCGCCCATTCCGGCCAGGACGCAGGCGAAGTTGTAGCGCATGTTGAGGTTGTCGGGGTCGACGAGCAGCGCGCGGTCGATCCATTCGCGCGTCTTCGCGTCTTCCCCGAGGAGTGCGTAGCCGCCCGCCAGGATGCCGAGCGCGGCGCCGTTGCTCGGGTCCTGCTGGACGGCTCGCTGGGCTTCCGAGACCATCATCTTTGCGGACTCCCGAAGCTTCGCTTTTTCGCCCGTCGCGGTGTAGCAGCTCGAGAGCATTGCCCAGGCGTGGAAGTCCGTCTCCATCAGCTCAGCGGCCTTTTCGTAGTGCCGGGTCGCTGCAGCGATGTCCCGCGCCGACAGATAGTAACGTCCGGCCTCCTTGTTCACCTCCCATGAGTCGGGACCGAGCCGGATAGCGGTCTCCAGCGCTGCGGCGGCCTTATCGAACTCGCGCCGGTGTTGAAGGCGCTTGAACATCGTCAGGTGGGCCTCGGCGATGGTCGGATCGATGGCGAGAGCCGTGTGCGCGGCGGCATAGCCGTCGTCGACATTCTGTCCGAAGCCGTAACGAAGGCTCGACTGAGCGATGCCGAGCAGCGCCCAGGCCTGCGCATAATAAGGGTCGAGCTCGACCGCGCGTCCGCAAATCCGCATCACACGCTCTTCGCGGCGCATGTCGCCATGGTTGCCCGTCACCCAATATTGCCGGGCGAGCAGGTAGAAATTGTACGCATCGGCGCTTTGCGTGCCGCGCTGCTCGATCGCCTTCTTCTCTTCCGGCAGGAGCCTGAGCTTGAGCGCCCGAACGATCGCCTTCGAAATCTCGTCCTGGATGGTGAAGATGTCCGTGAGGTCCCGATCGTAGCGATCCGCCCAGACGTGCCCTCCCGTTCGACCGTCGATCAGCTGGGCGGTGATTCGAACCTGATTGCCGGCCTTCCGAACACTGCCTTCGAGCACATGGGTGACGTCCAGCTTCCGCGCGACCTCGCAGACGTTCACCGACTGACCCTTGAAAGTGAAGGCGGTGTTGCGGGCGATCACTTCAAGCGCGGAAACCTTCGACAGGTCGGTCGTGATGTCTTCGCTGATGCCGTCGCTGAAATATTCCTGTTCGGCGTCCCCGCTCATGTTCTGGAAGGGCAGGACACAGACCGATAGAGCGCTGCTCGAGACCCGCGTCTTTGCTGCTTTCGTCTCGGCTTCGGTCGGCCCTGCCAGCTCCGCGACGCTGGCGAAGAGCTTGCGCCAGCCTGGCGAAGTGCGTTGTCCGTCCCAGCCCTTGAGATCGGCGCACTGGATCTGGTTGAAGGGTAGCGGCGGGATCGTTCCATCAACGCTGGCCTGGACCAGGGTCAGCGCAGAGCGCGCGGTGTCGGCTTCCGCTCGCACCCACTGCGACTTGCAGGCCTCGGCCGACCACAGGACGACGACTGCGCTCGCGCCCTTGATCCGTTCCTCGATGACCTCGGCGTACGCGCGGTGAGCGGGGAGCTCATCGTCGCGCCACACTTCGTATCCCGCCTCGCGCAGCCCGTCGGCGATGTCGGCTGCAAGATCCTCGTCGGACCGCGCGTAGGATATGAAGACGTGCGCCACTCTGCCCCTGCGCTCGGCCTATTCGGCGGTGGTTGGATCGATCATATTCCGGACCCGCGAAACCCTGTTGCAAGGGAATCCTCCCCGCTGCGCATGTTCGCGGACCATGTCCTCGTTCGGAGCGCGATAGATACAGTAGAGCTTGTTATCCGTGACGTAGCTGTGGACCCACTGGATGTCGGGGCCGAGGTCCTTGAGAACCGAGCAGGACGTCTGCGACGCCATCTTCAGGTCCTCCGGACTGAGATCGCCGGCACCCGGCATTTCCCTCTCGATCACGAACTGCGGCATGACACCTCTCGCGCGTTAAATTCCGAGATAGAGCGGAACCATAACATAAGCTGCGAAAATGTCGCGCAAAGCGGACGGATTTATTCCTCCGTCTGGACCAACACCGTCTCGCCGATCAGGAGGAACAGGAGAAAAGGCGCCCAGGCGGCGACGACCGGGGGGTAGGCGCCGGCATTGCCCATCGCCAGGCTGAAGTTGTCGGCCACGAAATAAGCGAACCCCAGCGCCATTCCCAGGCAGGCTCGCAGGAGGACCTGGCCCGATCGGGCGAGGCCGAAGGCGGCCACCGCGGCGAGGATCGGCATGAGCAGGGTCGAGAGCGGACCGGAAATCTTGTGGGCGAGGCCGGAGCGCGCTTCATCGGAAGGACGCCCCGCCGCCTCGAGCTCGGCGATCCGCCGCTTGAGGGTCCAATAGGGAAGCTCGGTCGGATCCACCTTGGCCAGGGTCAGCTGTTCGGGCGTAATGCCTTCAAGCCCGACCATCTGCGGGAGGTGACGGACCAGATTCATGGTCGCGTCGTAGATGCGCACGTCCTGAAGCAGCCAGCTGTTCGTACCCGGTCGCGGAACTGCGCGCTTGGCCGTGATCACGCGCTGGAGTGCGATTCCGGACCGGTCGTAGATGGAGACGTCCTGCGCCGTGAGCCTGGGAGCGCGGCCCGAGACTATGCGTGCCTCGACGTAATCCTCATTCTTCAAGAGCCAGACGTTGCTTACGACCCCGCTCGCGGGCGGGATCGGCTTGTAGTCGTTGTCGGACCAGGCGGTGACCACGCGGGCGGAATTGACAACCACGCCTTCGTTGAAGGCGAAAAGAGCACCGGCGACGAAGATGCTTGCGACGACGATCGGCGCGAGGATCTGATGCGCCGACAGGCCCGCGGCCTTCATCGCCACGATCTCGCTATGCTGGTTGAGCCCGACGAAGGCGATCAGCGTGCCGAGAAGCACGGCGAAGGGCAAAAACCGGGAGATGAGCAAAGGGATGCGCAGACCGACGTAGCGCCACAGCTCCGCATCTCCGTTCCCGGGAACGGCCAGGATATTTCCGGATTCTCCCAGGAGGTCGAGCGTCATCAGCACCAGAACGAGCGCGACCAGCACCGCGAGCGTCCGCGTGATGAACAGCCGCGTCATGTAGAAGGCCAGGCGGCGCGACGGGAAGAAGCTGAGATTGATCATGCTTCGCGCGCCTTAGGCATCAACTCACGGGCGCGCTTGGCGGTCTTGGCGAAGAACCATTCGAGTGCGCCGATCGGCTGGCCGCCCGGTTTGTGAGCGAGGATGTGGTACATCCAGAAGATCAGCGAAGAGAGCAGCACGAGAGGCACCCACAAGGCGACGACGGCATTTACCGAGCCGTTGGTCGCGGCGCTCGCGGCATATTGGTTGACCTTGTGGTAGGCGACCACGATCAGGATCGAGAGAAAGATGCCGAGCGAGGACGAGCTTCGCTTGGGGGGCACCGCCAAAGCGATCGCAAGAAGCGGGACCACGAGCATCATGATGACCTCGACCAACCGGAAATTGAACGCTGCCTGAGCCTCCAGCATTTGATGCCGGTTGGGCGCCTTGCCGCCGTAGCCGACCTGCCAAAGCTCATGGAGGTAGAGCTCGTCCGACACGGTGCCGCCGCGGCGGCGGAACTGCTCGATCACTGGCAGCGATATGGGCAGGTCGTAGACGTCGAACGCCAGCGTGCGCGGAGTTGAGAACTTGGGCGAGTCCTGGATTAGCCGGCCCGTTTCGAGTCGAAACAGGATCGTGTCGGGATTGTCGGTGGACAGGAAGCGACCGTGCTCGGCCGTGGCGGCGACGTTGGTGCCGTTCGGATCCTCCATCTGTACGAAAATGCCGTGCAGGCGCGTTCCCTTCGACTCGCTCCGGTCGATACGAAGCGTCAGATGCTTGCCCAGACGGTTGAACTCACCGACCTTGATCGCCGCGCCGAGCGCGCCGGAGTTCAAGTCGAAGCGCAGTCCTTCGTATCGGTAATGGCTGTAGGGCTCGAGATAGCCGACGATGAACAGGTTCAGCGCCACTAGTGGGATCGCATAGGAATAGGGCACTCGAAGAAGCCGACCGTAGCCGACCCCAATGCCGCGGAGCGCGTCGAGCTCCGACGAGAGCGCCAGCTTCCGAAAGGCGAGGAGGATGCCCAGCATCAAGCCGATCGGGATTCCGAGCGACAGATATTCGGGCAGCAGGTTGGCGAGCATTCGCCACACGACGCTGACCGGCCCGCCGGCATCGACGACGTACTGAAACAGCCGCAGCATCTTGTCGAGGACCAGCAGCATTGCGGCAAGCACCAGCGATCCCAGCAGCGGAATCGCGATGGATTTCGCGAGATAGCGGTCGATCAATCCCACTTGCCGCAATTTGGACCGTCCCGAGACCATGATTTGGCCGCAAAAGCGGCGTTAGAGAGCAGAACGGACGGAAGCACCTTCTGAAGAAGAGGCGTTCGTCCTTGTGTCTCTATAGCAATTGGTCCCGTGAATTCATGTCGAAATCGCTAGTTCCAGCGGAGGTGACGGAGGAGGCGGGACAGTTGTGCCTGTGGGATGCGACCGCCGAGGGGATCGCGCGCAAGCCGCGCCCGCGTATCGCGCTCCTGTCCAACCCGAAATCGACAGGCAATATCGCGCAGCTCCCGCGCATCCGGGAATATTGCTCGGACCACCCCGACGTCTTCCACTACGAGGTCGAGCATGCTTCGCAAATCGGCGAGGCGATGAAGGTCATCGCGCGCGTGCGGCCCAAGGTACTCGCGATCAACGGCGGCGACGGGACGGTGCAGGCCGCACTTACGGAGCTCTACAACGGCGGACATTTCGGGGACGAGCGTCCGCCGGTCGCGGTGCTCCCGAGCGGCAAGACCAACCTCATCGCGCTCGACCTTGGAGCGAAGGGCGACCCGATCGAAACGCTCGAGCGCCTGATCGAGCTTGCGCGCACTGACGACCTCGCGCCGTACACGGTGGCCCGCGAGCTGATCGCCCTTCGGCACGCAGGCGGAGAAGACCGCCCGGTTATCGGCATGTTCCTCGGCGGCGCCGGGCTCGCCGATACGATGCTTTACTGCCGCGAGAAGATCTATCCGCTCGGGCTGCCGAACAGCGTTGCCCATGCCATCACCGCGATCGCGGCGACGGCCAAGCAGCTCTTTCGGATCAAGGCGAGCTTCCTACCTCCGGATTCCCAGCCGCTAAGCGTGTCGCTTTCACACCAAGGCGACCGGCTGAGCGGCCGTTTCTCGGTACTTGCGGTGACGACGCTCGAGAAGCTGCTGCTGTCGACCGACTTCGGCGCGCATCGCGAAGGCACGCTCAAACTGTTGGCGATCGAGGCGCAGCCCAAGTCGGTAATCCGCGCGGTTCTCGCGAAGATCGTCGGCAAGCTCGGGCGGGCGGCGGTCAGCGGAGTCCACTTCCAGGAAGCCAACGAGATCACCATCGAGGGCGAAAGCTCCAACCTGATCCTCGACGGCGAAACCTTCAGGGCCGAGATCGGCCGTCCGATCCACCTCATGCCAGCCCAGCCATTGGCATTCGTCAAACTGGCGGCGTAACGACGTAACATGTCCGAGCTTCGCGACCTGGTTGCCGGGGAGCTGAGCCAACCCGTCGATCCGCGGGTGAGCGCAGTCGCGAAGGCGATTGCCGCCAAGCATGGCAAGGCGTCACGGTCCGTGCTGTTCTACGGCTCATGCCTTCGCGAAAAGCAGCTCGAAGGGCTGATGCTCGATTTCTACCTGATCGTGTCGGATTATCGCGCTGCCTATACGAAGCGGTGGCTCGCGGTCGCGAACCGATTGATCCCGCCGAACGTCTTCTATTTCGAGCGGGATGGGCTCGCCGCCAAATATGCGGTGCTGAGCGAGGGCGACTTTTATCGGCTGAGCGGGCCTGAGACGAGCAGCGTGTCGGTGTGGGCGCGCTTTGCGCAGCCGTCGCGCCTCGTCTGGGCGGCAAACAAGGCCGCGCGCGAGCGCGCCATCGACGCTGTTAGCCGAGCTGCTCCGACCCTCTTAGCAGCTGCCGGACGCCGGGCGGGAGAGAAGCCGCTCGACTGGTGGCGGCGGGCTTTCTCACTCACCTATTCCGCTGAGCTTCGGACGGAGCGGGTTGGGCGCCACGCGTCCGTTGTGGATTCCGACCGCAAGAGATTCATCGCTTTCACCGAGCCTGCCTCGGCGGCGATTCAGCGTCTTCCCAAGGCGAGCTGGCGCTGGCGCCGGATCGAGGGAAAGACGCTATCCGTCCTTCGCCTCGCCAAGGCGAGCGCGACTTTCGCCGGCGGCGCCGACTATATTGCGTGGAAGATCAATCGCCATGCGGGGACGGAGATCCGACTGAAACCGTGGCAGCAGCGCCATCCGCTGCTCGCGGCGATCAGCCTGCTGCCGAAACTGATCCGGTCCGGGGCGGTTCGCTAGCCGATCGAGCAAGCGCCGCCGAGACCGCGGTCGCAAGAGCGCCGACCGTGAACGGCTTGCGCAGCAACTCGTGGCCGCGAAGCTCTTCGCTTTCTCCTTCGCCGACATAGCCCGTGACGAAAAGCACGGCGAAATCGCGCGGTGAATTGAGCTTCAGGTAGCGAATGAGCTCGGGGCCCGTCATTTCGGGCATGATGACGTCCGTGATTACGAGGTCGAACGCCTGCTGGTGAAACAGGCGAACTGCTTCCTCGCCGCTGCTGCAGGCAACGGGCTCGTAGTCGAGGTCCTCGAGCGCGTCGACGGTTGCGGTCAGCACGCGGGGATCGTCCTCGACCAGAAGGATGCGCGCGCCCGGAACATGGACGTCGCGCTCCGCGCGCTGGGCGGCCGGATGGAGACGAACCGGTGCCGCGACCTCGGTTCGAGGAAGGTAGATGGACACCGTCGTTCCTCTGCCGACCTCGCTCTCGATGCCGACCTCACCGCCCGATTCATGAGCGAAGCCGAAAATCTGGCTGAGGCCGAGGCCGGTCCCCTTGCCGACGGGCTTCGTGGTGAAGAAAGGCTCGAACGCGCGCTCGAGCACGTCGGGCTCCATGCCGCAGCCGGTATCGGTCACGCTGATCTTCACGTAGTCGCCGCCCCGGATGTCGCCGACCTGGTTGGCGGCGACGGAGACGTTCTCGGTCGCAATCCGCATCAGGCCGCGGCCTTCCATCGCGTCGCGCGCATTGGCCGCGAGATTGACGATCGCATTCTCGAGCTGGTGCGGGTCGACGTAGGTCGGCCATGTCTCGCGGCCGAGCTCCACCTCGACCCGAATCTGCTCTCCGAGGGTGCGATCGAGCAGGTCCGACATGCCGGCAATCAGCTCGTTGCTGTCGACCCGTTCGGGAAGAAGGGGCTCCGAGCGGGCGAATGACAGTAGGCGCCTGGTCAGCGCAGCCGCGCGGGTGGCTCCTTCCATGGCATTGTTGAGGTGCATCATCACCTCCCGGCGCGGTCCGTTCAGGCGCCGGAGAGCGAGGTCGATACCTCCCACCACGACGGCGAGCATGTTGTTGAAGTCGTGCGCAATCCCGCCGGTGAGCTGCCCGACGGCTTCCATCTTCTGCACCTGGCGCAGCTGTGCCTCCGCCGCTTCGCGTTCGCGGGCTTCTTCCTTGAGCGCCTGGTTGGCTTCCCACAACTCCTGCGTACGCTCGCGAACGGCTTGTTCGAGTTGCTCGGCGCGCTCGGCCTCCGTCTCGATCCTGCGCCTTGCGGCGGCATTCTGACGCAAGGCTTGGACCGCGACTACGCCGAGGAAGATCGCTCCGAGACCGACGAGGATGCCGATGACGTTCAGATAATCGCTACGTTCGCTCGCTTTCTCAGACACTAACTGACTGACGACGATGCGCGCGCGCAGCGACTGGCGCTCGGCGCGGATGATCTCGTTGAGCTTGTTGTCGAGATCGATCCCCGTTCCGCTCTTCGCCGCCTGGTAGAAATAGCTGATACCCGCCGCATCGCCTTGCCGCGAGAGAGCGGCCCTGGCGGCCAGCGAAAGCTCCTCGCCGCGCTTATTATAGAGATGCTGGACCTCGCCGACGCGGCGCAGCTGCTCCGGATTCTTCTTCACCAGATCGATCAGCTGACCGATCTGAAATCCGGCAAGCTGCCAGGAGCTGGCGTAGATGTTGCCGCTGACCTTCGTATCCTCGTCGAGGACAAACCGAGCCAGGGCGGCCTCCGCCTTAGAGACGTTCGCATCGACGTTGCGAACCACGAGCGCCACTTCGTACGAATGCCGTTCGGCCGCGAGAGCCCGTTCGCGGGCGTCGTTGGTGTACTTCACGAGGAAGATCATCGCGACCAGGATCAACGCCGCGAACAGGCCCGCGACAGCAGCGCCGCCACGACGCCAGTCGAAACGGACTTCTTCCTCGTCCCCAGCCCCGATCATCCGGCCAGTTTAGCCGCGTTAACCTTTGGGTGGAAGCTTTCCCCTGTGGATAAAATCTTCAGCTGATACAGCCGGTTGCACGGCCTGCCGCAGCGAACATGGTTAATATCTCCCCGACCTGTTCCTCGCTGTGAAGGGCGCAGAGCGAACAACGAAGGAGCGTCACGCCAGCCGGGGTCGCCGGCGGCCGGGCGAGATTGACGTACAGACCCTCGTTCAGGAGCGCCTCCCACATGGCGGCACCCTTCTCGAGGTCGGGCATGATGACTGCGATGATGGCCGACTGTGGCTCTTCGGTGCCGAGCGTGAAGCCCAGCTGGCGGAGACCCGCATGCAGCCGCTTGCTGTTCTCCCACAGGTGCGCGCGCTTGTCGGCACTGTCCATCAGCTTGCGGATCGAGGTCGCAGCGGTTGCCACGACGGAGGGTGGAAGCGAGGCGGTGAAGACGTAGGGCCGACACACCAGGCGGAGGATTTCGAACTTCGGGTGGTTGGAGACGCAGAAACCCCCGACAGTACCGACCGATTTCGAAAAGGTGCCGATGATGAAGTCGACATCGTCGATCACGCCCTGGGCCTCTGCCACGCCGCGCCCGTGCTCGCCGATAAAGCCCATCGAATGCGCTTCGTCCACCAGCACCATGGCTCCATTGGCCTTCGAGACCGCGACCATTTCCTTGAGCGGCGCGATGTCGCCCATCATCGAGTAGACGCCCTCGAGAACGACGAGCTTCCCGGCGCCCTCCGGGATCCGTTTCAACCGCTTTTCGAGGGCCTCGATGTCGTTGTGGCGGAAGGGGACGATCTGAGCGTTGCCCATCGCGCAGCCGTCATAGATCGATGCATGGCTGTCGATGTCGAGGACGATATAGTCCTCCTTGCCGGCGATCGTCGAGATGATCCCGAGGTTCGCCTGGTAGCCAGTCGAAAAGACCATGGCATGGTCCATGGCGTAGAAGTCCTTCAACGCCTGCTCGACGGCCTTGTGGCCCCCATAGGTTCCGTTGAGGACTCTGCTTCCGGTCGTTCCCGAACCGAATTCGTCGAGCGCCTTCTTGCCCGCGGCTACAACGTCCGGGTCGAAGGTCATGCCCATGTAATTGTAGGTGCCGAGCAGGATCGTGCGGCGGCCGTTGCAGATCGCCACGGTCGGGCTTTCGACCTTTTCCATCACGAGGTTGAACGGATCGGTGACGCCGGTTCCAAGCAGGGCCGCGCGCTGCTCGATCAGAGGGTCGAACTTGGAGAAAAGGTCGGTCACGCGGTTCTAATTACCCTTGGCCGTCAGCCGGGTCAGGGCGTCGACCAGCTGGCCCACGGTCTCGA
>JBKPJK010000312.1:0-5536 GCA_046730635.1 Pseudomonadota bacterium
CCGAACTGCCCCTCGTCGACTAGGCGATTTGCGCCAGCGTCGGTTTCGAGCTTCGGCGCAGCACTAGGCCGATCGCTCCGAAGCCCAGCAGCATCAGAGCCCAGCTCGAGGGTTCGGGCACGGGGAGCAACTCGGC
The DNA here is from genome assembly GCA_046730635.1 of Pseudomonadota bacterium. Classification (GTDB taxonomy): domain Bacteria; phylum Pseudomonadota; class Alphaproteobacteria; order Sphingomonadales; family Sphingomonadaceae; genus Sphingomicrobium. Next base: position 137 of record JBKPJK010000312.1, read on the forward strand.
GAACAGCCCATGCTCCTCGTCGCCGATGCCGGCCGTGAAGTAGACGGCGTTCGGGTCGATGCTCGGCCCGCCGGTGCGGGTGCCGAGAGCCCATAGATAGGGCATGTTGAACACGGTCCCGTTCATCGTGAGCTGGCCGAGGTAACTGCCGTTCGGGTCGAAGATGTTGATGAACCCGTCCTCGTCCGAGAAATTGCCGACGAGGAAATTGCCGCCGAGACCGGCGAAGCCGGCTGGGGCGATCGTAATCCCCCACGGCGACACGACGTTGTTCGCGAGGCTGCCGGTGATGAACCTGCTCGCGAAGCTGCCGTCGGTGTTGAAGATGTCGACGATGCCCCTCCCAAGCGGAGCTTCGTCGGCATCAGGCCCAACCTGTGCAAACGTGACATAGAGCTTGCCGCCGATATTGGCGATGTTGAACGGAGTGAGATCCGCCGGGAGATTGGGATCGGTGAAGTTGCCCGCGAGCGTCGTCGGCGCAAAGTTTTGATCGAAAACGTCGATCCCGCCGGCGTGGTTGGCCGCGTAAAGGAAATTGCTTCCGCCGCTGCTGCCGATCGCGAGGCCCGTGTAGACCGCGCTGCCGGGCGCCCCGGCGACCACCTGAGCGTTCGTGATCGGGTTGAGACCTCCATTCCAGCCGGAAATCGTCCCGTTGAGATTGGCGAACAGGAATGTTGCGGGGTTGTTGTTCGAGAGCGTGAAGCTCGTCGTCGAATTGAAGGTCTGCCCGGTTGGCCCGCTGGGTCCGGTCGCGCTTCCGGGGATGGTTACGACTAGCGGCGTCGGCTGCGGGAACGGCGTTCCGCTGCCGGTATAGAGCGTCGTATTGCCGGAGCCCTGGTTCGAGATCCAGAACGGCGACGTCGGGCCGAAGCTCATTCCCCACGGATTGATGAGGTTCGGGTCGACGTGCGCGGCGGGCGTCATGCCCTGGCTGACGAGGGATTCATTGCTGTCGGTCGTCAGATTGATCTGCTGAATCACCTGGCCGAGAGCTGGGCTGGAATAGGCACCCGCGAAGGTCAGCGCGGTTGCTAGCAAGATGCCGCGCAAGGGGCGGGCGGTAAGCTTTCGCGGGCTGGGCAATGTCGCTGGACGGTTCATGGCATCCTCCCTGGTCGGAGCGAGCGAGCCACAGGTGAGTGTCCAATAGCGGCCGAAGAGTTCACCTTTTTCGACCGGAAAAATGTCGAAATTTCTGAAAGGCTCGCAGTCGGAGCGTTGCGGGAGTAGAATGAAGTGAACCTTTCCCGCAGTTGCCGGCACCCATGAGAATGGGGGGAGAGCGCAAGTGAACTGGTCCCGGGCGGCGAACAGCGCCCGTAGTGAGGAATCCCAGCCAACCGCCTCCCGAGAAAGGGAATTGGTCGCCCGTGTCGGCGCAAAGGAACTTCATGCCTTCGAGACGCTCTACCGCACCTATCAGCCACGGCTCGCGCGCTTCCTCGGGACAGTGCTGCAACGGTCGCCGCTGATCGAGGAAGTGCTCGACGATACGATGATCACCGTGTGGCAAACCGCAGCGAACTTCAGGGGCGCAAGCAAGCCGTCCACGTGGATCTTCGCGATTGCCTACCGGAAGGCGATCAAAGCGAAGGCGCGGTGGCCCGACCCGCTAGAAGACGACGCGCTCGAAACGCGTGTCGACCCGGATGCGCTTCCTGACGAGAAGCTGCAGCAGCAGCGTCTCCACAATGCGCTGCGGCAGGCCATGCAGCAATTGTCGGCCGAGCATCGCGCCGTAGTCGACCTCACTTATTTTCACGGCCTCGGCTATCGCGAGATCGCCGACATCGTGGGCTGCCCGGCCGAGACGGTGAAGACCCGCGTTTTCCACGCCCGCCAGCGCCTGAGAAAGGCCCTCGCCGGTAATTTCGCGGATTGGCTTTAAACGATGACGACAACTGACCCGATCACCTCCGAGCAGCCGCACGACGACGCGGAGGCATTGCTTCCGTGGTATGCCACCGGGCAACTCGATCAGGACGAGCGAGAGTTGGTCGAGACGCATCTCGCCGCTTGCGCGGATTGCCGAGAGCAGCTGGTGCTTGAGCGTCGCCGGATCCACGCGTTCCGAGCCTATTCGCCGCAGGTCGAGTCCGGTTGGACGCGGGTTCGCGAGCGAATTGCCGAGCCGGCCTTCGTTGGGTCGCGGCGACCGTCGCTCAGACAAACGTTCGGCGAAATTTGGACGGCGTTCACCCGTCCGGTGGTTCTTGCTCTGACCACGGCGCAGATCGCTTTTCTGACCCTGGCGTCCGGTCTTTACTTGTGGCTGAGCCAGCCGGCGTATCAGGCGCTCGGTTCAAGCACCGCTCCGGCTTCTGCAAACCTGATCGTCATGTTCGGCGGGGGTACGACGGAGCAGGACCTGCGCGAGGCGCTGCGGTCCACGGGCGGATCGATCGTTGGAGGGCCGACGGCCACGGGCGCCTATCTGGTCCACGTCGATCCACCGCGACGAGGGGCAGCGCTGGCGAGTTTGCATTCCAACCACAAGGTCGAGCTGGCGGAGGCCATCGACGCGAGCACCGGCGAATGACGCGCGTCTTCCGTTCGCTTGCGATTTGCCTGGCAGCGGCGCTCACGTGCACCCCGGCTGCTAGCGCGTCCAAGGACGCTGCTCCCGCTGCCGAGCGTCAGATCCTGGTGATGGTTCGGCATCCGCCCGATCATTACCGCGCGAACGGATACGGCGGCGGCTACGGCGATATGCTTTCCAGCAGCGCCAGGACGCATCTCGCGCGGCGCATCGCGAAGCGGCACGGACTAACGCTCGTCGAGGACTGGCCGATGCCGATGATCGGCGTGGACTGCTTCGTCATGGCGGTGGCAGATTCCCGAGCGCCGACCGCCGCCGCCGAGCAACTGGGGCACGATCGTGACGTCGAATGGGCGGAGCCGATGCAGCTCTATAGCGCGCGCGGCGGCACCGCTTCGCACAACGACCCCCTCTATGCAGCAGAACCCGCTGCGTCCGAATGGCACCTTGCGGATCTGCACCGCCTGGCCACCGGCCGCGGAACGACCGTTGCTGTCGTCGACAGCGGCATCGACACTCGCCATCCTGACCTTGCGGGTCAGGTAGCGATCAACGCGAATTTCGTGAGCGGCCAGTCGCTAGCTTCCGAAGAGCACGGAACCGCAGTCGCGGGAATCATCGCTGGAAAGGCGGACAATGGCATCGGGATTGCCGGTGTTGCTCCCGGAGCTAGACTGCTCGGACTGCGCGCCTGCTGGCAATCGGAGCGAAGCCGCACCGTCTGCGACACCTTGAGCCTCGCCAAGGCATTGTATTTCGCCGCCGAGAAGCGGCCCACCGTGATCAATCTCAGCCTCAGCGGCCCCGACACCCGCTTGCTTCGAGCGCTCGTTACGACGGCCATGGGTCGAGGTTCCGCGGTCGTGGCCGCTTTCGATCACGGCCGACCCGACGGTGGATTCCCCGCCTCGGTCCCCGGCGTGATCGTTGCCTCAGACGTCTTGGCACCGCCGCGCGCTCAAGTTTACACTGCACCGGGTAGGGACGTGCCGACGACGGAGCCGGGAGGACGATGGTTTCTCGTCAATGGAAGCTCATTCGCGGCAGCGCATGTCAGCGGTCTACTTGCCTTGATGCGGGAGCGGCAGCGTTCGGCGAGTCCGCCGTTGATTGTGAAATTCCGCAGCGGCGCGATCGACGCTTGCGCGAGCTTGGCCCGCATTCAGAGCGCGTGTGACTGCTCCTGCGGTCCGTATCGTTTGGCCAGTACGAGGTCGCGCCCGTAACCCAATCCTCGCCAGGCTTGCGACCGCGATCCTTTGCGTGACCGCAACTCCGGCCGCTGCTCAGGTCGGAGCGGCAGTGTCGGTCTTCACCGACTACCGCTTTCGCGGTTTTTCATTGAGCGAATCCCGGCCGGTTGGTGTGCTCGATCTGTCCTATGACTCCCCGAACGGGCTTTACATCGCGTCGTCCGGCAGCGTCGTTGCGTCGCGCGAGGGGTTACGGACGCTCGGGCTGCAGCTGAACGGCGGATATGCCAAGCAGCTGCGATCCGGGCTCACCCTCGACGCGGGCGCAACCTACTCGCGCTATTCGAGTTACTCGGGCCTTGGATCGTCGCGTTCCTACGCCGAATTGTACGGCGGCATCCGCGGAAAGGTTCTGTCCACGCGGCTCGCCTTCTCGCCCGACTACTTCGGGTCCGGCCCGACATTGTACGGCGAAATAGCAGGGCAATTCAGCCTGGCGCGAAACCTCCAGCTTCAGGCCTCGATCGGTGCGCTCGCTCCGCTCCGGGAAGCTCGAGGCTATGGGTTGACAACGGATGCTCGCGTCGGGTTGCAATGGCGGTCCGGCCCGCTTTCCCTGCAGGGCGCGATCACGACCCGCCGGGGCAGCTCGAACGCCTATTCAGCGCGGCACTCAGACCGAACCGCCTTCCTACTCGGCATCAGCTACGCGCTTTAAGTTCGCGCGCAGTCGATGAACCGGCGAGTGCGCACGGGGCACTAACCTGATGCCACCGGGAGATGAGTTGCCCCCAACCCCCCTCCCTGCCGGACTCCCTCCCGGTGCGCCCTCCTGAATTGCGGGAAGGCTTGCGCTGGGAATCCGTTCACGCCAATGGCCAGCGGATCGGGGGGAAGTCGACGCGAAATGAGCGCGCGCAGTTGGGCAACACGCATCGTCGAATTCCCGCTGGTCGCCATGGCAATCGCGATCGTCCTATACGCCTGCGCTGCGGCCCTGGCCTACATCGTCAATCGAACACTTCCTGCGATGCCGACTAATGCGAAGACACCCCTGCAGGTCGCCATCAATGTCGGCCTGCTTCTGATCGCCTATAAAGTCGTGATCCGTCATCTGGGCGAGCGGCCTCGCGACGACCTGCCGGTGCAAGGATCGGTGAAATATTTCGGGCTGGGATTTGCAGGCGGCTCCGCGCTCTTCGGGGCGGTCGTCGCGAGCGCGGCATTGGTGGGGGTCTATAGGATCGTCGGCTGCTGCCATACCGGCCAGCTGGTCCGCGACGTCTTCCAGACTGCGATCCTCGCGGCATTCGCCGAAGAGCTGCTATTTCGCGGGATTCTCTTTCGATGGATCGAGGAGTTCGCCGGCAGCTGGGCCGCGCTCGTCGTCACCGCCGCTCTCTTCGGCCTCGTCCACATCGAAAACGCCAATGCGACCTGGTTCTCATCGTTCGCGATCGCGATGGAGGCCGGGGTGCTCCTGGGCGGCGTCTACATGCTGACGCGCAATCTGTGGGCGCCGATGGGTCTCCATGCGGCATGGAATTTCACGCAGGGGTACATCTTCGACGTCCCCGTCTCGGGCGGCCATGAGGACGGGCTGACCCAGGCCACACTGTCCGGGCCCACTTTGCTATCGGGTGGGCAGTTCGGGCTCGA
>JBKPJK010000313.1:0-6328 GCA_046730635.1 Pseudomonadota bacterium
TATGTCGCGGCGAAGCATGGCGTCGCCGGGTTCACCAAGACGGTCGCGCTCGAGACCGCGCAGAGCGGCATCACCGTCAATTGCATTTCGCCGGGCTATGTTTGGACGCCGCTCGTCGAGAAGCAGATCCCCGATACGATGAAGGCGCGAAACCTGACCCGCGAACAGGTGATGAACGACGTCCTGCTCGCCGCGCAGCCGACCAAGCGCTTCGTCACGCCCGAAGAGGTTGCGGCGCTCGCCGTCTTTCTTTGCCGTGAGGAAGGGCGGTCGATCACAGGCGCGAATCTCAGCATCGACGGCGGGTGGACTGCCGCTTAAGCTCCTTCCGGATGCGCGCCGTTTCCCTTCTGGCTCTTGCCCTCGCCTGCTCGGCCTGCAGCGTCGTCAGGCAACCGGCCGGCATGATCGCCGAGTGGACGACCAACTGGCGCCAGGTCGCGACCCAGGACGACAAGGATCGGCTTCGCGAATGGCGCTCCACATTCACCACCGCGCTCGACGCCGCCCGGAAGGGTGGTCACGGAGCCGAGATCGATCGGGAAGGAGCGTTGCTCAACCCGGACGCCGCGCTCGCCAACGGGGCGATCCCGAACGGAATGTACCGCTGCCGCGTCATCAAGCTCGGCGCCAAAGATGCGGGCAACCTCGATTACGTGACTTATCCGCCCTTCACCTGTGAATTGCGGCCGACGCATCAGGTCCAGCGCCTGGACAAGCTCAGCGGCTCGCAGCGTTATGCCGGAGTGCTCTTCCCCGCGGATGCGGTCCGCGAGGTTTTTCTGGGCGCATTGGTGCTGGGCGACGAGAGCCGGGTCCTTCAATATGGCCAGGACCAGACGCGGGACGTCGCCGGCTACGTCGAGCGGATCGGCCCGAACCGCTGGCGGCTGATCATGCCGAAGCCCCATTTCGAATCCCAGTTCGACGTGATGGAGTTGGTCCCCATGAGTAACGGAGCGCGTTGATGAAGAAACTGCTAGGGCTTGCTGCCGCCGCAATGACCGTGACCAGCCCTGCCGCCGCTTCTGGCCTGTCGGACGCGATCCGCGGGGACATGCCGCAGCTGATGACGCTCTATCGCGACCTGCACGAGAACCCCGAGCTTTCGATGCAGGAAGTGCGGACCCCCGCCAAACTCGCGGCGGAAGTGCGCAAGCTCGGCTTCGATGTCACCGAACATGTCGGCAAGACCGGAGTCGTCGCGGTCATGAAGAACGGTCCGGGGCCCGTGCTGCTGATCCGGGCGGACATGGACGCCTTGCCGGTCAAAGAGCAGACGGGGCTGCCGTTCGCGTCCAAAGTCGTCAGCAAGCTTCCAGACGGAACAGAAACTCCCGTCATGCACGCCTGCGGGCACGACACCCACATCACGACCTGGCTGGGCACGGCGCGCAGGCTCGCGGCCATGAAGGCCCAATGGTCCGGCACCGTCGTAATGGTGCTGCAGCCCGGCGAAGAAATGGTCATGGGCGCCAAGGCGATGCTCGACGATGGGCTCTTCACTCGCTTCCCCAAGCCCGATTACCTGCTCGCCTTCCATGATAGCGCCCAGCTTCCGGCGGGCGTGATCGGGGTTCCGACGGGCTACGCGCTTGCCAACGTCGACACGGTGAACATCCATGTAAAGGGGCTAGGCGGTCACGGCGCGTCGCCTCACACGACCCGCGACCCGATCGTCCTGGCATCGAAGATCGTCATGTCGCTTCAGACTTTGGTGAGCCGGGAGAACAATCCGCTCGAGCCGGCGGTCGTGACCGTCGGCAGCTTCCACGCCGGCAGCAAGAGCAACATCATCCCCGACCATGCCGACCTGGCACTCACCGTTCGCAGCTATACGCCCGAGACGCGCAAGCTCCTGCTCGACGGCATCAAGCGCATCGCCCGCGGTGAGGCCATCGCGTCCGGCCTGCCCGACAATCTGATGCCGACCGTCGAGATCGAACAGCCGTCGGCCGACGCGACGTTCAACACCTCGCCCTTCTCCGAGCGGCTGCGCGGCCTGTTCGCAAACCATTTCGGCGCCGATCGCGTCACTCAGCCCAAGCCGATCATGGCCGCGGAGGATTTCAGCCGTTACTGGCTAGCCGACAAGACCAAGCAGAGCACCATCTTCTGGGTCGGCGGCGTCCCTAAGGCCAAGTGGGATGCGGCTGCAGGCGACATCAACAAACTGCCCTCGTTGCACAGCCCCTTCTGGGCGCCGGAAGCCGAAACCGTGATCTCGACCGCCACCGAGGCGATGACGGTCGCCGCGCTCGACATCCTGAAAAAGGGCTAGTCAACGGTAGCGGGCGTCTCGGCGCTCGCCTGGTCCAGACGCGCGAGTTGGTCTGAGGACAAGTTCAGCTCCATCGCGGGCGTCAATTCGTTCAATTGGTCGACGCTGGTTGCGCTCGCGATCGGGGCAACGATCGTCGGTTGCGCCATCAGCCAGGCGAGGGAAATGGTCGCAAGCGCTGCACCCGTCTCGGCGGAAATCTCGTCGAGCACTTCGAGCACGCGCATGCCCTTCCCTTCCAGAAATCCGGCGACGCGCTGCCCACGGGTGCTTTTGGCGAGGTCGGCCTCGCTTCGGTACTTGCCGGTCAAGAAACCGTTCGCGAGACCAAAATAAGGGAAGACGCCAAGTCCATGCCGCTGCGCTGCGGGGCGTAGCTCCGTCTCGAACGCGTCGCGCTCGACGAGATTGTACTTGGGCTGCAAGGCGACCGGCGCGGTGATCCCGAGGCGGTCGGCCGTCGCAAAGGCCTCGTCGATCCGTGGGGCGTCGAAGTTCGACAATCCAATAGCTCGAATCTTCGCCTCCTCGCGCAGGCGCTGAAAGGCTTCGAGCGACCGTTCGAGCGGCGTGTTCGGGTCGTCCCGGTGCTGGTAATAAAGATCGATCCGTTCGACGCCCAGGCGTCGCAGGGAGTCGCCGCACGCTCTGGCGATGACGTCCGGATGCAGCGTGGTTTCATATTCGCCGTCGACAAGCTTGCCGCCCAGCATTCCGACCTTGGTCGCGATGATGACCTTGTCGCGTTTCTTGGGATCTCGCTTGAGCCAGCGGCCGATCAGCGCCTCGCTCTCGCCGCCCTGATGGCCGGGCGCCCAGGCCGAATAGACGTCCGCCGTGTCGATCATGGTGCCGCCGGCATCGACGAACGCGTCGAGCACGGCGAAGCTCGTCTTCTCGTCGGCGGTCCAGTCGAACACGTTCCCGCCGAGAGCAAGCGGCGCGACCTCGATCGTGCTGTCGCCGATGCGTCGTTTTTCGACCATGCCTCATCTCCTGCCTGAAGTGCCCTAAAGCGCGAACTTCCGTAGCGTTCACCACTTCTTTGTAAAATTTAGCGACACCCCGACACATGTCGGCGAATTTGACAGTCGTCAGGGGAGAAGGTGGGGCGTGAATGCGCTGATCACCTTCTGGAGCCATGCGCTCGCAGCGATGCTGTTCGCCTCGCTGCTTCTGTGGCGGCTCAGCGACGTCTCGCGCCAGCCGGGCCAGCGACTCCTGCTCGCTGCCTTCGCAATGACGGCCTGCTGGGCCTGGCTCGAAGCGGTGACTCCGCACCAGGGTCTGGTCACGTTCGCCGAGAGTGCCCGGAACCTCATTTGGCTCGGCCTGCTGTACGTTCTTTCGTCGGCGCGGGACGAGCGCCAGCATGGCGTGCGGCTGGTCTATGGCGCCGTAGGGGCAGTCGTCGGCCTGCAGCTGGTCGCCGATGCCTTGGCCTTGGCCACCCCTAGTGCTGCGATCTCCCAAACCAGCCTGATCCTCAGAATTGCGACGGCCGCCGGCGCACTCGTGCTGGTGCACAATTTCTATGGGCAGGCCGCTCCGGCAAGTCGGTCCCACATCCGACTGGCCATGGTCGGCCTTGCCTGGATGTGGGGCTACGACCTCAATCTCTATACCGTCTCCTACATCGGTTCGCCGAGCGTATCGGCGCTGACCCAATGGCGCGGAGTTGCGGTCGCGCTCAGCGCTCCGCTGTTCGCCCTCGGTGCCCGCCACGACCAGGGATGGCGGTTCCGGCTGTCTCGCGCGGCCACCTTCCAGTCGCTGTCGTTGCTTGGCATCTGTGCCTATTTCGCCCTGATGGCGATCGTCGCCACGGCGCTGAGGGGCACCGGAATCGATTGGTCGGCTACGATCATGGTCGGCCTGCTCGCAGTCATGACGGTTGGCGCAATGGTCCTTCTGCCAAGCGCCCGCGCACGCGGCTGGGCCAAGGTCAAGCTCGCCAAGCATCTCTTCGAGCACCGTTACGACTATCGCACCGAATGGCTCCGCTTCACCGAGACCCTGGGCCACGCGGGCGTCGACGCAGCTCCGCTCGGCGAGCGTATCGTGAAGGCTTTCGCGGATATCGTCGATGCGCCGGGCGGGCTGCTTCTCGTCAACGAAGGCGGACGATCGGTCGCCGTGGCTGCGAGCTGGAATTGGCCGGCCGACAATCTACCCGCCGATCAGCTCCAGGAGGCTGCCGAATTCTGGAACGCAGTGGAGAGCCGTGGACGGATCCTCGAGCTGCAGGCGCTGCGCGAAGGCTGGGGCCAGGCGGATGACAAGGCCGTGCCCGTGCCTCGCTGCATCCTCAACGAGACGCAGGCGTGGGTGATCACGCCACTCATCCACCACGAACGGCTGACCGGAATGGTTGTGCTCGCGGCGCCCGAATACCGGCGGCCGCTGGATTGGGAGGATTTCGACCTGTTGCGCACCGCAGGCCGCCAGGCCGCGAGCTCGCTCGCCGAAGCACTTGGCCAGGAGGCGCTGTCGAATGCGCAGCGCTTCGAGGAATTCAATCGGCGCTTTGCCTTCATCCTTCACGATGTGAAGAACCTCGTCAGCCAGCTGTCGCTCGTCTCGCGCAATGCCGAGCGTCATGCCGACAATCCCGAGTTCCGCGCCGACATGGTTGCGACGCTGAAGAATTCGGTCGGCAAGATGAACGATCTTCTCGCGCGTCTCTCGCCGCGTTCCGGCGCACGCGTTCAGCGCATCGAGGCGCAGCCGCTGCGACCGCTGCTGACCAACGCCATCGCGGCGAAGCGCGGCGAGCATGAGGTTCGGCTGATGGGCGATGCCGGACTTTGGGCCGACGCGGACGGCCCGGCACTGGAGCAGGCCGTCGGCCACCTGATCCAGAACGCCGTCGAGGCTTGCTCCGCGACGGTGCCCGTAACCGTGCGGGTCACGGGCGGCGGCGAGTGGGTCGTCATCAGTATTGCCGACAAAGGCGTCGGGATGGACTCCGATTTCATCCGCAACCGGCTGTTCCAGCCTTTCTCCTCGAGCAAGCCCGGCGGTTTTGGAATCGGCGCGTTCGAGGCGCGCTCGCTGATCGCAGCGATGGGCGGTCGCCTCACCGTCGACAGCACGCCAGGCAAGGGCACCACCTTCAACATCACCCTGCCCGCCGCTGAGGCGGTCCCTGAACGGAAACGCGCATGACCAACCAGAGCGAACTCCCCGTCCTGCTCGTCGTCGAGGACGACGAAGGCCTGCAGCGCCAGCTCAAATGGGCGTATGAAGGCTATCAGGTCGTGTGCGCGGGCGATCGGCAAAGCGCCGTCGAAGCCATGCGTGTCCATGAGCCGGCCGTCGTGACGCTCGACCTCGGTCTGCCCCCGGATCCGGACGGCGTCGAAGAAGGCTTCGCGACGCTGGCCGAGATCCTCAAGCTCAAGCCCGACACCAAGGTGATCGTCGCCACCGGCCATGGCGCTCGTGAAAGCGCGTTGAAGGCGATCGGCATGGGAGCGTACGACTTCTACAAGAAGCCCGTGGACATCGACGAGCTTGGACTGATCGTAGCGCGCGCCTTCCACCTGCACGAGATCGAGGAAGAGAATCGCAGGCTCGACGGGGGCTCGGCTGCAACGGTCCTCGGCTCGATCGTGACTGCTGCACCGGAAATGCTGAAGGTCGGGAAAACGATCGAGCGCGTCGCTTCGGCCGACGTTTCGGTCATGCTGCTTGGCGCAAGCGGCACGGGCAAGGAACTTCTCGCCCGGGCAGTGCACGAGCAAAGCGGCCGCAAGGGCGAGTTCATTGCCATCAACTGTGCGGCGATCCCCGAGAACCTGCTGGAAGCCGAGCTGTTCGGTTACGAGCGGGGGGCCTTCACGGGTGCAGTCAAGTCGAACGTCGGCAAGATCGAGCTTGCTGAGGGCGGTACGCTCTTCCTCGACGAGGTTGGGGACATCCCGCTGCCGCTCCAGGTGAAGCTTCTGCGCTTCCTTCAGGAACGTGTGATCGAGCGCATTGGCGGACGTCAGCCGATCGCCGTGGACACACGGATCGTTTGCGCAACGCACCAGGATCTAGAAG
>JBKPJK010000314.1:0-2142 GCA_046730635.1 Pseudomonadota bacterium
GGTAAACGGATGGTAAAGCTTGCCGCCGTCGGCGCCCGCGGCCATAGCGCTGCCACACTCGCAGATTAGGCACGGACCCATGAAAGCGCGCGTCTTCATCACTCTCAAGAACGGCGTCCTCGATCCGCGGGGCAAGGCGATCCATCACGCACTGGAAGGCTTGGGCTTTTCGGGCGTCAATGACGTTCGCGCCGGCAAGATGATCGAGCTCGATCTCACTGACGGGACCAGCGACGCCGACATCGAAGACATGTGCCGCAAGCTCCTCGCGAACACGGTGATCGAGAATTTCCGGATCGAGCGTCTGGAGACGGCATGAAAAGCGCGGTCGTCGTCTTCCCCGGGTCCAACTGCGATCGCGACCTCGCCGTCGCGCTCGAGCAGATCACCGGCCGCAAGCCCGCCATGGTTTGGCACAAGGACGCCGAGCTTCCCGACGGAACCGACTTTATCGGCATTCCCGGGGGCTTCTCCTATGGCGACTATCTTCGCTCCGGCGCGATGGCCGCGCGCTCGCCCGTCATGACGGCGGTGAAGGAAGCGGCGGAACGGGGCGTCCCGGTGATCGGGATCTGCAACGGCTTCCAGGTGCTCACCGAAGCCGGGCTTCTGCCAGGAGCGTTGATGCGCAATGCTCGGCTGAGTTTCGTCTGCCGCAACGTCCCGCTACGCGTCGAGAACAGCCAGAGCCTGTTCACCGCCGGCTACCAGGCGGGTGAAACCGTGACCTTCCCGGTCGCCCATCACGACGGCAATTATCAGGCGGACCCCGAGGCCCTGGATCGCCTAGAAGGCGAAGGGCGCGTGGCATTCCGATATTTGGAGGAGTGCAACGGCTCCGCGCGCGACATCGCCGGCATCCTCAACGACGCAGGCAACGTCCTCGGTCTCATGCCGCATCCCGAACGGGTCGTTGAAGCAGCCCACGGCGGCACCGACGGCCGTCGCCTGTTCGAAGGATTGCTGGAGACTGTCGCTTAGCGATAGCGACGTGCTCGATCGGGCGCCATTCAGATATCCGTCGAGAAGGGCGTGAAATCCGTGCCCACATCGTAGACGTCGACGCCCTCCTTCTTCTTCAGCCAACCCACCACGACGTAGGTCGCAGGAGTCAGGAGCACTTCCCAACTGACTTTCAGGACGAACTGGCTCAGCATCACCTGAAGCATGATGTCCGCCGGCCAGTCGGCCATTCCGTAGAACGCGAGCGGGTAGAAGATCAGGCTATCGGCGCCTTCGCCGACGATCGTACTGCCGATCGTTCGGGTCCAAAGATACTTGCCCTCGGTCCAGATCTTCATCTTCGCCAGAACGACCGAGTTGAGGAAGTCTCCGACGAAGAAGGCGGTCATCGAAGCCATGATGATCCGCCAGCCCGAACCGAACACGCGCTCGTAGGCGGCCTGTCCGGTCCAGCCCGGCGCGACCGGCAGATGGACCACCGTCCATTCCATGAGCGCCATGAACGCGAGCGCCCCGAAACCGGCCCAGATCGCCCGGCGCGCGCGGGCGTAGCCATAGACCTCGGTCAGGACGTCATCGATGACGTAGGAGACTGGAAAGAAGAGAATGCCGGCCCCGAACGGCCAAAGCCCGATTCCGGGGAGGTCGACGACGGAGCGCTTCTCCGCCCCAACCACATTGGACAACAGCAGCACGACGACGAACGCCACCATCACGAAGTCGAAGTAGCGGAAACGCGCGCCGTGCATCGCGCGCGCCTCGACCTGCCGCAGCCCCTCCCCCTCGGCTTTCATGCGGTGAGGCCTAGCGCGGTTCCGCTGGGCGTCAATTGCGGTTAGTCAATGCGCGTGCGCGCCCGTAGCTCAGTTGGATAGAGCACGAGCCTTCTAAGCTTGAGGTCGTAGGTTCGAATCCTACCGGGCGCGCCAGCAGTTATCCGCCATTTTTTGAACTGTGTCCGAGCTTCTGAATCTGGCGCTGGCAATCACATGGCAAGTCTCGGCCAGAGCTCGCGAAATGATCGCCGCTACGATCAAGAAACGGGAGGGGCTCCTCCGGGCGCAGATCAACGAAATCCACACGAGACTGCAATTGCTTGAAATGTCCGCCGGGCGACCGCCACCTTCCGGGACCTTCGCCTAGAGTCAGCTTTGCGTGGACTTTAGCCTACCGTCCGCT
>JBKPJK010000315.1:0-3367 GCA_046730635.1 Pseudomonadota bacterium
GTGCATGCCGATGTCGTGCAGGTCGCTCTCATCCAGGCTGGTCAGGAGCGTGACCGCGACCACCTTGGTGCTCGCAGGCGCTGCGGACTTGGCGGCGCTCAACATCTCTCTTCCGCCTGCCGCGTGAACGGTCAGGATCGCAGGGTTCAGCGGCGCCAGGGCTTCGACAGCTTTGGCTACCGTGTTCGGAATGTCGTGCAGCTTCAGGTCGAGGAAGATCGGCAAGCCCAGTTCTGCGACGTGCCGTACGCCCGCGGGCCCCTGCGCCGAATAGAATTCCAGGCCGAGCTTCACGCCGCCGGCTTCGTCGCGGACGGCTTCCGCAATCTGCGTTGCTCGGTCGAGATCGGGCGTGTCGATCGCAACGAAGATCGGCTTCATATGACCGGGCTTTCGTCTTCCACTGCCGGCGCCGTCACGGCCACCTGCTGGCGCTCGATGGCTTCGAGGCGCCGACGGTGTCCCCAGACCCGCGCGCGCATGATCACCCATGGCGGAACGAAGCCGATCAGGAACACGATGAGCAGCAGGAACGGGATTTTCACGTCCGCCTGGATGTCGCCCCAAAGGTTCAGCGTGACGTCGTTCCAGTTGCGGCTGGCGAACAGGACCACGATCACGGCGAGAAGGACCCAGAAGAGGGTCGATAGAAATCGCATGACGGCGCCTTTAAGCGAGCAGTGCGTTGAACGCCAGAATGCCGTTCATCCCGCCGCCCTTTCGCTTCGGCGCAACCGGGTTCACAGGGCGTTGAGCGCTCCGCGGCGGCAAGTCACACCGGATGCGGGGTGGGAGTGGCAGTGAATTGAAAACCAGCAATAAAGTCGCCGCGGTTGCGGGCGTTCTGCTGATGGGCGGCGCTCTTCTGGCGATGCGGCCGCATTCCGCGGCCGATCAGTCGGCGGCTCGTCTTGCCAAAGCCCACTTCAAGCTTGCGTCGCTTTCGACGGAATCGCGCCGCGACGTCGATTATCCACTACTCGACAGCCGTATCCGTCAGCTGATGACCAACCCCGCGATGGTCGGGATGGCCGTCGGCATCGTCGAGAACGGGCGGATCACTTTCCTCAAGGGTTATGGAGAGACGCTCGCCGGCTCCGGCGATGCGGTGACGCCGGAAACGGTTTTCCGCTGGGCGTCGACCTCGAAGGGCGTCGCGGCCACGATGGTCGCCAAGCTCTCCGAGCAAGGGAAGATCAACCTCCAGGCACCGGTCGCCAATTACGCGCCGGACCTGAAGCTTCCCGCAGGCAACGAATATAAGGCGACCGTCGGCGACCTGCTTTCGCACCGCCTCGGCCTTTACCGCAACGCTTACGACAACAAGCTCGAGGAAGGCCAGGATCCGAGCACGCTGCGCGCCAGCCTGTCGCAGTTGAGCGCGACATGCCCGCCGGGAACCTGCTGGTCCTACCAGAACGTCGCCTATGACGCGTCGAGCGAGATGGTCAGCCGCATCACGCGTATGCCCTACGAGCAGGCCGTCAAGCGCATGCTGTTCAACCCGATCGGAATGAGCAGCGGAAGCGTGTCCATGGCCGGGCTCCAGGCCAGCACCAGCTGGGCGAAGCCGCACAGCGCGGGCAGGCGGCCGGAGCCGATCGTCGATACCTACTACAAAGTCCCCGGCGCCGCGGGCATCAACAGCAACATCAAGGACATGGCGCTTTGGATGGAAGCGCAGATGGGCGAGATGCCCGACGTGCTCGATGCCAAGCTGCTCGACACCATCCACGCGCCCTATGTGGTTACCCCGACCGAGCGCGGGCGGTTGCGTAAGTTCCTAGAGCGCATCGGGACCGCCTGGTACGGCTACGGCTGGCGCAGCTACGATTATGCCGGGCACCATATCGTCGGCCATCGCGGCGGGATCCGCGGCTATCGCTCTTTCATCCTGTTCGATCCGGCCAAGAAGAGCGGCGTGGTCGCCCTATGGAACAGCGACACGTGGCAGCCTGGCGGGCTCGAGTTCGAAGTGATGGACATGATCTATCATCTGCCGTTCCGCGACTGGCTGGAGCTGAGGTCGGGGCCGGGAGCGAATAGCCAGGAAATCGCGTCGTCGGATCCCGAGATTGAAAGCGGCAGCGGGGATTCCGCGGTCGTTCCGCGGCACGGGAGAGCGCACCGGCGTTAGCGCCTTTCGGCTTCGCGCTTCGTCTGTTCGATTTCCTTGCGCTGCTTGAGGTGCGCGACGTAGCGCAAGCCGAAACCGGCGATCGTCGTTGCGACGCCGGCGATGAGGGCCGGCAGGTGCCAGCCCGGATCGTCGGGCTTGGGCCAGGCAATGGCGCCTAGAAGCAGCGCCCCGACCATCGACAGAAGATAGCCGACGCCCTTCCAATCGATCGCCGAACTCCCGGACATTGTTACATTTTCGTGACGCATCGCCGCAGGAACATCCAAGCCGTTCAGTTTGTTTCGCTTTCAATTGAACAGGAGGATGCGAGCCCCATGGCTGACACAAAATCGCAGGACGCAATTGCACTATTGAAGCAGGATCACCGGACCGTCGAAGAGCTGTTCGAGAAGTTCGAGAAGGCGAGCGGCGACGGTCGGAAGCAGAAGCTGGCCGAGGAAATCTGCCTCGAGCTGTCGGTGCACGCGCAGATCGAGGAGGAGATTTTCTATCCGGCCTGCGAAGGCAAGGTGGACGAAGACCTGCTCAAAGAATCCTATGTCGAGCACGATGCCGCCAAGCTGCTGATTGCCGAGATCATGGCCGCGGGTGGCGATGACGAGTTCTACGACGCAAAGGTGAAGGTCCTCCAGGAGGAGATCGAGCACCACGTCGAGGAAGAGGAAAAGCGGATGGAAGGCCTGTTCGCGCAGGCCAAGAAAGCCGGCCTCGACATGGACGCGTTGGGCGAGCAGCTGGCAGCGCGAAAGGCGGAGTTGACCGAGCAGTTCAAGACGACCGGCGTTCCGCGGCCGGAGCTTTCGACGATGGGCGAGGTCTCGGCCTAGCCCGGGGTTTGTAACTCAAGTTTATTCGATAGGTCTGGAATCCCCACTTTTCGGCGGGATTCGCTTCGCGCCCGTGACCGATGTTATAGCCGGGTTACGGGCGCAGAGTATCCATACAGGCGTTGCGCCCATGACAGCCGCCAAACGCTGCCGCTTGTAAGAAGGCAGAGGCGTACATGAGTTACGAGCATCAGACCTACCATTTGGAACGTGAGCAGCATTGCCGCGAAATGGCGGAGCTTGCGCAGGATCCAGCTGTCCGCCGCCGGCATCAGGAGTTGGCCTCGCTGCATGCGCGTCGCGCGGCTCTCTACCGTGGAGCTGCCGGCGCGGGGCAAAGCGCTAACTAAAGGTGCATTCAGGGGCGGTTGAGGGCGGCTTGCAGGAGAGAGCCGCCGGC
>JBKPJK010000316.1:0-1181 GCA_046730635.1 Pseudomonadota bacterium
TGATAGGTCAGAACGCCGGTTGCGCCTGCCCGCTTGAAGGCGATGAGCGTCTCCAGGATCAGCGCATCGCGGTCTCCCGCTCCAGCCGCGGCCGAGGCCTCGATCATCGCATATTCGCCGCTGACCTGGTACACGAAGGTAGGAACGCCGAACGCGTCCTTCACCCGCGCGACGACGTCGAGATAAGGCAGGCCGGGTTTCACCATGACGAAATCGGCGCCCTCAGCAAGGTCCAGCTCGACCTCCCGCAGAGCTTCCTCGATGTTTGCCGGGTCCATCTGGTAGCCGCGCTTGTCGCCCTTGAGGCGCCCGAGCGAACCGACCGCCTCTCGGAACGGGCCGTAGAAGGCCGAAGCATATTTCGCTGCATAGGCCATGATCGCGACATTCTGGTGCCCGGCATCCTCGAGCGCCGCACGGATTGCCGCGACCCGACCGTCCATCATGTCCGACGGCGCGACGATGTCCGCACCGGCTTCCGCCTGGACCAGCGCCTGCCGCACGAGGATCTCGACCGTGTCGTCGTTGACGACGTTGCCGGCCATGTCGACGATCCCGTCATGCCCGTGGCTGGTGTAAGGATCGAGCGCGACGTCGGTGAGGACGCCGATGTCCGGCACGGCGTCCTTGATCGCCTTGATCGCCTGGCAAATGAGATTGCTTCCGTTGAGCGCCTCGCGCGCATCGTCGGTGCGCAGCTCGTTGGGCGTGTTTGGGAACAAGGCGATGCACGGAATGCCGAGGGCGGCGGCTTCACGCGCCTTTGCAGGCAACCGGTCGACGCTCCAGCGGCTGACGCCCGGAAGGGACCCGATCGGCTCCTCGCAATCGCGGCCGTCGCAGACGAAGAGCGGCCAGATGAAATCGGAGGGATGCAGCCGGTTTTCGGCGAGCATCGAACGCATCCACGGGCTCGAACGGCCGCGGCGCATGCGAAGGGCGGGGAACGATGCGGACATTCGCGCGCCTCTAGCGTCTTTCGACTGCCGTCGGGAACCCAAATCGCCTCACTGCCGCTTAATCGGAATGCAGAAGGATCGGGCCCTGCCCACCAAGGCGATTCTGATTGTCAACAGCGCCAGCAGGAAAGGAGCCGAGCTCTTCGAGCAAGCACGCGACTTGCTCGTCGCCGCCGGCATTCAGCTCCTCGACGCCCGGGCAGTGGCAGATCCCAAAAACCT
>JBKPJK010000317.1:0-2134 GCA_046730635.1 Pseudomonadota bacterium
GCATATTATCATACTTTGCGTTATTCACATCGGAATGTGCGAAAAGGGCCTCTATGTCGCTTGAGCGTCTCGTTGGGATCATGCGCCGTCTTCGAGATCCGGTCAGTGGGTGTGAGTGGGATACAGTCCAGACGTTCGAGACCATCGCTCCCTATACCATCGAGGAAGCCTACGAGGTCGCGGATGCGATCGCCCGCAACGACATGGACGCACTGGCAGACGAGCTAGGCGATTTGCAACTCCAGGTCGTCTTTCATTCACGCATGGCTGAGGAAGCCGGCTATTTCGCGCTCGACGACGTGCTCAACCGCATCAGCGAGAAGATGGAGCGCCGGCATCCGCACATCTTCGGTGATGCGGAGCACGGCGGCCATCATCTCTGGGAGAAGATCAAGGCCGACGAGCGCGCCGCCAATCCTGACAAAAGCGCATTGGCCGGCGTAGCCCTGGCGCTGCCCGCTCTCGAACGTGCGGCGAAGCTGCAGCGCCGCGCCGCCCGGGTCGGCTTCGATTGGCCTGATGTTGAAGGTCCGCGCGCCAAGATCGAGGAAGAGCTTGCTGAGTTGGATGCCGAAACCGATCACCAGCGGAAGCTCGAGGAGCTCGGGGACCTGCTCTTCGCCGTCGTGAACCTCGCACGGCATCTGAACATTGAGCCGGAAGCAGCTCTACGCGAAGCCAACAGGAAGTTCGAAAATCGCTTCCGTGCAATCGAGAAGGCACCCGGCTTTGCGGATTTGCCGCTCGAGCAAAAGGAAGAGCTGTGGGCCGAAGCCAAGAAGGTTCAGGCAGACTCCAGCGCCTGAAACCGTGCCCAATTGTCCGGCGACAGCCGCACAGAGAGTTCCAGCTCGTCATGATCGATCTTCTGGCCGAGCACTTCGCCGCGTGAGTGAAGCCATGCGATCCGGCCGCCGTCCGTCGCCGGTATTCGGATGTTGTGCACCTGCTCGCCGCACCGCAGGCATTCGGCCATTTTCTCGCGGAGCTGATCCAGGCCCTCGCCGGTGACGGCTGAGATCGGCACCACGTCGTCGCGGCGCTTGGCTTCTTCGACGAGGCGCCGGCGCTCTTCATCGGGCAGCAAATCGACCTTGTTCCAAGCCTCTATCCGAGGCGGAGCACCCTCTTCCGCCAAGCCCAACGACTTGAGCACGTCCTCGACGTCGTCTCGCTGCGCCTCCCGGTCAAGGTGCGCCATGTTGCGCACGTGAACCAGCAGATCCGCCTCGCGAACCTCTTCGAGGGTCGCACGGAAGGCGGCGATCAATTCCGTCGGCAGGTCGGATACGAATCCGACGGTGTCCGACAGGATCACCTTGTCGAATCCAGGCAGCCGGATGTCGCGCATGGTCGGGTCGAGCGTTGCGAAGAGCAGGTTCTCGGCGAACACACCTTCGCCCGTCAAACGGTTGAAAAGGGTCGATTTCCCGGCGTTCGTATAACCCACCAGCGCGACCACGGGCCACGGCGCCCGCTGCCGCCGGTCGCGATGGAGCGCCCGCGTCCGCTTCACCTGATCGAGCTCTCTCCGGATCTTGGCCATCCGGTCACGGATCAGCCGCCGGTCGGCCTCGATCTGCGTTTCACCGGGACCGCCGAGGAAGCCGAAGCCGCCGCGCTGGCGCTCGAGGTGGGTCCAGCTGCGAACCAGGCGCCCGGCCTGGTAGTCGAGGTGGGCGAGCTCGACCTGTAAACGGCCTTCCGCAGTCGCGGCGCGTTCGCCGAAGATCTCGAGGATCAGGCCGGTGCGATCGATGACCTTGGTGCCGACTTCTTCCTCGAGGTTCTTCTGCTGCACCGGGTTGAGCGCGGCATCCACGATCAACAGATGAGCATCCTCCGCCTTGGCGGCCTCGGCGATCTCCTCGACCTGGCCTTTGCCCAGCAGGGTCGCGGGCCTGATCGTCCGAACGCGAAATGCCTTCGCCGCCACCACGTCGATGCCAATGGCCTCGGCGAGGCCCTCCGCCTCTTCGACTCGCGCGTCGGCGGATCGCCTCGCCCCTTCTCTGGGAAGCTCCGGAACTACGATGACCGCGCGTTCGCCGCGCGCCACCTCCGTCTCCCCATGGCCGTCATATTCGTTCAGGATTCATCCTCCGAAGTGTTGCCGTTGGGCTCCGCCTCCAGC
>JBKPJK010000318.1:0-1475 GCA_046730635.1 Pseudomonadota bacterium
GTCTCAGGACATGCGCCACTGCGCCCTCTCCGCCGGCGGCAAGTGCATAAGCCCAAGCACGACCCAACAGGACGAAGTTCGCACCGAGTGCGAGCATCCGCACGACGTCCAGCCCGGAGCGAACCCCGCCATCGACCAGCACCGACATACGGCCGGCGATGCGGTCGCAAATTCGCGGCAGAGCCCGGGCACTCGACAATGCTCCGTCGAGCTGTCGGCCGCCGTGATTGGAGACGACGATGCCATCCGCGCCGCTCTCGAGCGCGGCCCCTGCATCCTCGGGGTCGAGGATTCCCTTGATGATCAGGGGGCCATTCCATTGCGAACGGACCCACTCGACGTCTTTCCAGTTCACCGACGGGTCGAAGTTCTTGTGGATCCACGTTTGGAAGTCGCTCAGCGGTGCGCTTTTGCCGACGATCGGCTCCAAGTTTCCAAGGCTGATCGGACGGCCTCGAATGCCCACGTCCCACAGCCACCCCGGCCGCGCGATCAGCTGGGCCAGGCGGCGCATGCCCACGCCGGCGGCCCGCGCATCGCGATATCGGGAACCTGGAACCGCCAGATCGACGGTCAGAATTAGCGCTTCGCATCCCGCGGCTTTCGCGTTCGCTATGAGATCGCCGACGAAGCCGCGATCTCTGACGAAATAGAGCTGGAACCATGGGACGTGGCCTGAGGCTGTAACCTCGCGCAGGGAACAAGCGCCAACCGTGGACAGTGCGAACGGGACGTTCGCCGCCGCAGCTGCGCGCGCGGCCTGAACCTCGCCGCGGCGAGCGAAGAGGCCCGATAAGCCGACCGGTCCCAAGGCTACTGGAAGCGACCAGCGTCGACCGAACAGCTCGGTGGACAGGTCGATCTCGGCAACGTCGCGGAGCACTCTTTGCCGCAGAGCGATCGATTGAAGATCCTCGACGTTCCGGCGAAGCGTCGCCTCGTCGTACGATCCGCCGTCGAGATACTCGAAGAGGAAGTGCGGCAGCCGCGCCTTGGCCAGCGCGCGATAATCGGAAATGGATGCGGCCTTGCCTGCCAACTCAGCTCGCGAAGCTGGGGTCGAGGCGATATGCCTTTCGCTTCAGCGCCGGCCAGGCGAGGAAGTTCGCCGCCATCGGCAGTCCGACGGCGCCCTGTTGCGCGGTGACCTCGGGAGAACCTTGCGGCGGATTATTGAGATTGTCGCCGGCCGACAGCGCCATGATCTGAGCCTGGCAAGCGCGTTCGAGATAGTAGAGCCTGATGAAGCATTCGCCGACATTCTTGCCGACCGCGAGCGTCCCATGGTTACGAAGGATCATCGCGTTCTTTTCGCCGAGGTCCGCGACCAGGCGCTCGCGCTCGTCCAGGTCGACGGCGACGCCCTCGTAATTGTGGAACGCGACGTCGCCACGGATCAGCATCGCGGTTTGGGTCAACGGCAGTAGCCCCTCGCTGTGCGCCGACACCGCTTGGCCGGCCGGTGTGTGCAGGTG
>JBKPJK010000319.1:0-6295 GCA_046730635.1 Pseudomonadota bacterium
AGGTCGAGCAGGATGATGTCGTAATCATAGAGCTTGCCCAGATCGAGGCCTTCCTCGCCCAGGTCCGTCGTGTAGACGTTGAAGCCCTCCGACCCCAGCATCAGCTCAATGCTCTTGGCAGTCGTCGGCTCGTCTTCGATCAGAAGCACGCGCATTGCTGGTCCCCCCTCCTCGGCCCATCCCACAGGCAATTGTAACTCGCCCTTAAGGGCTTTGAAGCGAACATTAACCATTCGAGGTCTGAAGGGAAAAGGTTAATATTTCCTAACGCGCTGGATTCCCTGATTTGTTGCAGAGGAGTCACAAGTTACCCACAGATAAGGACACAAGCGCGGCGATTTGCCCTTAGCGAGACTCTCGTCCATCGCCCCATTGGTGCTTTCCGACCGTATCCTTTTCATCGACGCCGAAGCGATCGTGCTCGACAAACCGGCCGGCCTGCCGGTCGATACTCCGCGGCGCGGTGGGGATTCTGTTGCGTCGCGGATCGACGAGCTGAGGTGCGGCTTCCGCCGTTCGCCGACGCCGATGCACCGGCTCGATACCGACACCAGCGGCTGCCTGCTGTTCGCCCGAACCATGAAGGCGCGCGCCATATTCCAGCGCGCCTTCGAGACGCGCATTGTCGAAAAATATTATCTCGCAGTGGTGGGCAGCATGATCGAGGAAGAGCAGGGGGTCATCGAAGTGCCGCTCTCCAAGAAATCGAGTGCGGAGGCCGGATGGCGGATGATCGCGGATGCGCGGGGTCAGGAAGCGATGACAAGCTGGCGACGGCTTGCGGTCCGCGATGGATCGACCTTGGTCGAGTTCCGCCCCCTCACCGGAAGGACGCACCAAATCCGCGTCCACGCGCGCGAGGCGTTCGGAAGCGGCATCCTCGGCGACCGGGTCTACGGGATTCCGGGCGGACCGATGCTCCTCCACGCGTCGCGCCTGGTCGTCCCGCGCGAGACTAAGTCGGTGATCGACGTGACGGCAGCCATGCCGGGCTATTTCGGCGACTGGCCCGATGCGCCCTGAGGACGTCGTCTTGCCGGAGGAGGCGCTCAGCGAGACCTTCCTCGCCGCGACCGGCCCGGGCGGCCAGAACGTCAACAAGGTTGCGACCGCCGTGCAGCTGCGCGTCGACCTGTTCCGGCTCGGCCTTCATCCCGACGCGTACGAGCGCCTGAAGGCGATTGCCGGAAGCCGTGTGACCGGCGCGGGCGAGTTGCTCATCACCGCGCGCCGCTTTCGAACGCAGGAGGCGAACCGTGCCGATGCCCGGCGCAGGCTGGCGGAAATGATCGCGGCCGCCCACATTGCTCCGCGAAAGCGCAAGCCGACACGGCCGTCCAAAGCTGCTAAGGCGCAGCGGGTCGACAAGAAGCGTCAGCGCAGCGCAGTGAAGCAAACGCGCGGAAAGGTGACGGACTTCTAGGCCGTCATCCTGAACTCGTTTCAGGATCCAGTTCGAAGGAAAACTGATGTTCGATTTCAAGATCGATGCCGACGACAAGGCGACCATGTACCGCGATCTCGCTTCGGCGCTCGAAGGGCTGGTTGCCGGTGAGCCCGATGCCATCGCGAACATGGCGAATGCGTCGGGCCTGATCTACGAAACCCTCCCCGACGTGAACTGGGTCGGCTTCTACCGAAACATCGACGGGGAGCTCGTGCTCGGGCCGTTCCAGGGACGCCCGGCCTGCATCCGCATGAGTTTCGACCAGGGCGTCTGCGGCGCCGCCGCCAAGACCCGCCAGGTCCAGCGCGTCGAGGACGTCCATGCGTTCCCGGGCCACATCGCCTGCGATAGCGCATCGAACAGTGAGATCGTGGTCCCGCTGATCCGCGACGGCGAGGTGCTTGGCGTGCTCGACATCGACAGTCCGAAAAAAGCCCGCTTCACCGCGGAGGATGAAGCGGGCGTCGTCAAGCTGGCGGAGATCATCCTCCGCGCGATTTGACTTGATTATCTCGATGCGACGGTCGTTGCCGGCACCGCAAAGTCGAAGATCCGCGCGCTCATTGCGCCACCTGTTCCACCACCCGTGAGGGCATAGATGAAGCCGTATTGACCGGCTTCCAAGGGCTGCTTCAGCGTGACTTTGTAAACACCGTCGCGCACCATCTGGTAGTCGAAAGCGATTCGGTCATGATCCATGACACCGGTCTTTGCGCCGCCAATGTTCATGCTACCGACGCGGGCTTCTCGACGGCCGCTTTTCTGCATCAAACGGATCAGCGTGAACTCGCTCGGTGATGAGACGGTCTGTGCGCTCCCGGCTGCCCAGCTTGAAGCGATGTTCGCCGTCTGGGGATTGGAAGCGTCGAAGAACATGTAAAATGATGGCGCGGACGACGGCGCAACGACCCGCGCGCTTTCACCACTAATCGCGACCTTTATGCTCATCGAAGCGATGCCCATCGTCAAAGCGTAACCGAAGATTCCGCCCGTCTTGGCTTGGTTCGAAACCGTGGGGTCGATACGATCGAGGCGCTTCGCCGGCTCGTCGATGAGGTATAGGCCCGAGGGGTGGGGCGCTGCGGGATTGATGTCTGTTAAAGACATAACCGTTGGAGCCAACTTGGGCTCCGCGTAGCCGGAAATCATCGCAGCAATCACGTCGCCAGGTACGCCCGCGTTCTTCAGAGCGATTAGATCATTGGCGTTGAGGTCGTATTGACCGGGTGTCGACTTGATTTTGGCTATGATCGCGTCATTGCTCAAACCGACTTTGACAAGTTCGGTTACGGTTGAATTGTTGAGAGTTTCAGCTGCCAAAGGCGAAGCAAAGAGCAGGCCGCAAGCGGCGAGCAACTTGAATTTCATTTATGAGTCCCCTGTTACGTAAGTGCCCGCTACTAGGGCGGGCTGGATCATTCACGATCCGGCAAGAAGGTCAATAAGAAGGCAAAGTTAAGAGAAGCTGAGCAGGTCGGAATCGAGCTCAACTCAGCTGCTCGAGCTGCTCATCGCTGAGGCTCCCTGGGATCAGCATCACCGGGCACGGAAGCCGACCCGCGTCATTGCCGCAGAAGTTGGCGACCAGCGGTCCCGGGTTTCCGTTCGGTGCCGCGCCGAGGACCAGTGCCGCGACCTCGGGGCGCTCGCCGATATAGTCGCGGACGGCCCTAACCGGTTCGCCCTGTTGGACGATGATCTTCGCCTCCACGCCCGACTCGTCGAGGAATTCTCCCACGGCTGAGCTGACGACTCCTTCGATGCGCAGCCTTTGCTCTTCCTCGATCGCCGCCTGCACTCCGCCAAACTGCACGAAATCCTGCGGTTCCACGATGCCGAGCACCTCGATCCGACCCTGCGTCTTGGCTGCGCGCCTTGCCGCGAAGCGCAGCGCGACGCGCGCTTCCGCGCTGTCGTCGATGACGACGAGGTAGGTGCGTTTGGCTTCGGCCCCCATTCGGAATCGACTGCTGCGCTGAACGCGGCGGAAGTGCAAGCGGCCTCTTTCGGGTTTCGGCGCAGGCTTGACCGCGCCCGCCGCATTAGGCTTTGAGCCCCGCGAGCCCTTTTACGGACAGCAGCCCATGCCGATCGAACTCAAGATGCCCGCTCTCTCTCCGACGATGGAGGAGGGCACGCTCGCCAAATGGCTGGTCAAGGAGGGCGACGAGGTGAAGTCCGGCGACATTCTCGCCGAGATCGAGACGGACAAGGCGACGATGGAGTTCGAAGCCGTCGACGAAGGCAAGATCGCGAAGATCCTCGTTCCCGAAGGGACGGACGGAGTGAAGGTCGGCGCGCCGATTGCCATCATGGCGGGCGAGGGGGAGAGCGTCGACGCCGGCGCAGCTGCCCAGAAACCCTCTTCCCCCGCGGGAGAGGGAGGGGCGGCGAAAGCCGCGGGGGGTGAGGGGGCTGCCCCGAAACCCGACGTTCCCAAAGGCTCTGCTCCTCCGACCGCACCCGTCGAAACGCCGGCTGCGCCAGCGACGTCCGCAGCGCCCTCACCCCAACCCTCTCCCTCAACGGGAGAGGGAGAGAGGGTCAAAGCCTCCCCGCTGGCCCGCCGCCTCGCCCAGGCGCAGAACATCGACCTTTCGACCATCCAGGGGAGCGGCCCCGGCGGCCGCATCGTCCGGGCCGACATCGACGCCGCGGCAGGGCGGGCCCCCGCTGCGGCTCCAGCTCCGGCCGGCGCACCGGCGGCGGCTCCCGCTCCGACGCTCGGAGGCCACCTCGTCATGCCCGGCCCGATGGAGCAGGCGATCCCGCACGAAGAGATCAAACTCTCGAACATCCGCAAGACGATCGCGCGCCGCCTGACCGAGGCGAAGCAGCAGGTCCCGCATATCTACCTGACCGTCGACATCCAGCTCGACGCGCTTCTCAAGCTTCGCGGAGAGCTCAATGCCGGCCTCGAAAGCCGTGGAGTGAAGCTCAGCGTCAACGACCTCCTGATCAAGGCGCTGGCCCAATCGCTGATGGAAGTGCCCGAGTGCAACGTCGCCTTCGCGGGCGATCACATGCTCAAATACAGCCGCGCTGACATCTCGGTCGCCGTTTCGATCGCCGCGGGCCTGATCACGCCCATCATCGCGAATGCCGACACCAAGAGCGTGTCCGCGATCTCGACCGAGATGAAGGAACTCGCCGGCCTCGCGCGTGACGGCAAGCTCCAACCGC
Organism: Pseudomonadota bacterium; assembly: GCA_046730635.1. Taxonomy (GTDB): domain Bacteria; phylum Pseudomonadota; class Alphaproteobacteria; order Sphingomonadales; family Sphingomonadaceae; genus Sphingomicrobium. The sequence goes on from JBKPJK010000319.1 coordinate 4,631, forward strand.
AGCAATATCAGGGCGGCACAGCGTCGCTCAGCAACATGGGCATGTTCGGGATCAAGCAATTCGAGGCGGTGATCAATCCGCCGCAGGGAATGATCATGGCGATCGGCGCTGGCGACAAGCGGCCCTATGTGATCAATGACTCGCTGCAGATCGCGACGGTGATGAGCGCGACCGGAAGCTTCGACCACCGCGCAATCGACGGCGCGGATGGCGCCAAGCTGATGCAGGCGTTCAAGCGGCTGGTCGAAAATCCGTTGGGGATGCTGGCTTGACCAGAGAGGCGGTGATCAGAGTCACCGCCATGCCCGCCGACACGAACCCCTACGGCGGCGTGTTCGGCGGCTGGCTGATGGGCCAGATGGGTCTCGCTTGCGGCTCCTTCGTTTCGCGCCGGACGCACGGCAAGGCGCTGCTGGTCGCGGCGGACGCGATCAAGTTCCCCGGGGCAATGGCCGTCGGCGATGAGCTCAGCGTCTACGTCGATCTTCTGAAGCAGGGCCGCACCTCGCTGAGGCTCAAGGCCGAAGCGGTCGGGCGGAAGCGCGACGGCGAAGAGGAAACCGTCGTGGCGGAGGGCGAGTTCACCTTCGTCGCGCTAGACGAAGCGGGAAAGCCGCGGGAGATCGCGCCATGAGCCCCTCTCCCCTTGCGGGAGAGGGCGGATATGACGTTCGGCGCGATGCCTTCTTGCGAGCCGAAGGCTTTTCGCTTCTCCGATTCTGGAACCACGATGTGTTGCATCGCGCTTTCGCCGTGGTCGAAGCAATCTACGCAAATCTAATTAGCCCTCACCCCCGCAAGCCTGAGGCTTGGGTCCCTCCCTCTCCCGCGATGGGAGAGGGGCTTATTGGGAGCACTGAATTCAATGGCTGACAATTACGACGTTATCGTGCTCGGCTCCGGACCCGGCGGCTATGTTGCCGCGATCCGCGCCGCTCAGCTCGGCCTCAAGACCGCCATCGTCGAGCGCGAAAACCTGGGCGGCATTTGCCTCAACTGGGGCTGCATCCCAACCAAGGCGCTGCTGCGGACCGCGGAGGTCTTCCACTACATGCAGCACGCCGACGCCTATGGCCTCAGCAACCAGAAGCCGTCCTTCGATCTCGCCAAGGTCGTCGCGCGCAGCCGCGCGGTCGCGAAACAGCTCAACCAGGGCGTCGCCCACCTGATGAAGAAGAACAAGATCGCGGTGGTGATGGGCGAGGGGAAGGTCACCGGCAAAGGCAAGCTCAGCGTCGCAGGTGCGGACGGCAAGGCGACCGAGTTGGCGGCCAAACACATCATCGTCGCGACCGGCGCACGGGCTCGCGACCTGCCGTTCGCCAAAGCCGACGGCAAGAAGATCTGGACCTATCGCCACGCGATGACTCCGGCCGAGATGCCGACTGAGCTGCTGGTGATCGGTTCCGGTGCGATCGGGATCGAGTTTGCGAGCTTCTACGCCGACCTCGGCGCAAAGGTGACCGTGGTCGAGATGCTCGACCGCGTCGTTCCCGTCGAGGATGCGGAGGTCAGCGCGCAGCTCGCCAAGAGTCTGCAAAAGCAAGGCCTGACGATCCTGACCAGCGCCGGCGTCGAAAGCCTCGCTGCCGACGCCAAGGGAGTCGCCGCGAAGATCAAGACGAGCGACGGAAAGACGAGCGAGCAGCGCTTCAGCCATTGCAT
>JBKPJK010000320.1:0-4228 GCA_046730635.1 Pseudomonadota bacterium
GCCGGTCTCCCGTCAGCAGCGTCGAGTGCCCAGGGCAGGTCTCCGTCGCTGCGTGGCTTTGGTAGCCGTTGTGGAACACCGTGCCCGACGCCAGCCGGGCAAATCCGCCAGTGAACTGCGGCCGATATTCATCCCACAGATCCGCCGAAAACTGGTCGATCGATATGACGACGAGCAACTTGGGGGGTGCCGCGGGCGCCTGCGCTGAGGCCGGAAAAGCGAGGAGCGCCGCGGCTGCGGCGAACAGGAACTTACGCATATCGATCCGATCAGCCGCCGAGCTTTGCCCGCAGCCGTTCGTTGACGACCTGCGGATTGGCCTTGCCGGCCATCGCTTTCATCGTTTGGCCGACAAAGAAGCCGAACAACTGCTGCTTTCCGCCTTTGTATTCGGCGACCTTGTCGGCGTTCGCGGAGAGGATCTTGTCGATTTCGGCGTCGATCGCTCCGGTATCCGATGTTTGCTTGAGGCCCTCACGCTCGACGATTTCGACCGCGGGATCACCGCTTTCCAGCATCTTTTCGAACACCGTCTTGGCGATCGAACCGCTGATGGTGCCGTCGGCGACCAACTTGAGCAGACCAGCGGCGTGAGCCGGCGACACCGGGCTTTCGGCAATCGTGGCGCCCGTCCGATTAAGCGCTCCGAACAGTTCGGCGACGGTCCAGTTGGCGGCCTGCTTCGGGTCGACGTCGTTGTCGATCAGCGCGTCGAACCAACCGGCGGCCTCGACTTCGGCGGTGAGGACCGATGCGTTGTAGGGCGAAATCCCCATGAGCTCATAGCGTTTGCGTTTGGCGTCGGGCAGTTCGGGGATCGATTTGCGGCACTCGTCGAGAAATGCATCGTCGAGCTCGAGCGGAAGCAGGTCGGGGTCGGGGAAGTAGCGATAGTCGTGCGCGTCTTCCTTGGAGCGGAGCGAACGAGTCACACCCTTGTCGGGATCGAACAGCCGCGTTTCCTGGGCGACCGAACCGCCGCTTTCGATAAGTTCGACCTGGCGCTTGGCCTCGTGCTCGACGACCTGCATGACGAAGCGAACGCTATTGACGTTCTTCGTCTCGGTCCGCGTGCCGAATTCGTCCCCAGGCTTGCGCACGCTGACGTTGACATCGGCGCGCATCGAACCCTCTTCCATATTGCCGTCGCACGAGCCGACGTAGCGCAGGATGGCGCGCAACTTCCTGAGGTAAGCCCCTGCTTCGGCGGGCGAACGCATGTCGGGACGCGAGACGATCTCCATCAGCGCGACGCCGCAGCGATTGAGGTCGACGTAACTCATCGTCGGGTGCTGGTCGTGCATCAGCTTACCCGCGTCCTGCTCGACATGGATCCGCTCGATGCCGATGTTCTTGGCACTGCTCTCGTCCTTCTCGTCGACGAGAATCTCGACTTCACCCTCGCCGACCAACGGGTGATAGAGCTGGCTGATCTGGTAGCCCTGCGGAAGGTCGGCGTAAAAATAGTTCTTCCGATCGAACCGGCTCCACCGGTTGATCTTCGCATCGAGCGCCATGCCGGTGCGAACTGCCTGGCGAATGCACTCCCTGTTCGGCACCGGAAGCATGCCGGGCATCGCCGCGTCGACCAGGCTGACCTGGGTATTCGGCTCAGCCCCGAACGCCGTGGCCGCACCCGAGAAGAGCTTCGCCCTGCTTGCCGTGATCTGCGCGTGGACCTCGAGGCCGACCACGACCTCCCATTCGCCGGTTTCGCCCTTGATGCGGAAAGGTGCTGCTGAGTCTGCCATCGTTACCACCACTTGTCGGGCCGAGCGGCGAAGCCGGCGCGCTCCTCGATCGCTAGGCCCGCGTTGAGCACCGTCTGCTCATCGAGCTCGTTCCCGATCAGGTGCAGCCCGAGGGGAAGCCCCTGCTCGTCGAGGCCGCCGGGAACGCTCATCGCGGGCAGCCCGGCAAGGCTCGCCGGAACGGCAAAGACGTCGTTGAGGTACATTGCCAGTGGGTCGGTCGTCTCGCCGATGCCGAACGCAGCGGAGGGTGCAGTTGGGGTTAGGATGACGTCGCACTGCTCGAAGGCCCTGCGGAAATCCTGCTTGATCAGCGCCCTCACCTTCTGAGCCTTTGTGAAATACGCATCGTAGAAGCCGGCGGAGAGAACGTAAGTGCCGATCATGATTCGACGCTTCACCTCGGCGCCAAATCCTGCCTCGCGCGTGGCAGAATACATTGCGTCGAGGTTTCCACTCTCGGGAACCTCGCGCAGGCCGTAGCGAACGCCGTCGTAACGGGCGAGGTTCGACGAAGCCTCGGCCGGGGCGATGATGTAATAAGTCGGGAGCGCGTATTTGGTGTGCGGCAGGCTGATCTCGACGGGGGTCGCGCCTGCGTCCTTCAGCCATTCGATGCCGCGGTCCCAGAGCGTGTTGATCTCCGACGGCACCCCGTCGATCCGATATTCCTTCGGAATTCCGACGCGCTTGCCACGCAAATCGCCCGACAAATTCGCCTCCCACCGCGGCACGGGCAGATCGAGCGAGGTCGAGTCCTTCGGATCGAAACCGGCCATGACCTCCAAGAGGATCGCGCAGTCGCGAACGGTCTTCGCCATTGGGCCCGCCTGGTCGAGCGAGCTGGCGAAGGCGACGACGCCCCAGCGCGAGCAGCGGCCGTACGTCGGCTTGATCCCGCAAATGCCGGCGAACGCCGCGGGCTGACGGATCGAGCCGCCGGTGTCGGTGCCGGTCGCTCCTGGAGCGATTTCGGCGGCAACGGCCGCCGCGGACCCGCCCGACGACCCGCCGGGAGTGAGGCCGACGTTGCTGCCGCGACGCCGCCACGGGCTGAGGACGGGCCCGTAGGTACTCGTCTCGTTCGACGAGCCCATCGCGAACTCGTCCATGTTGAGCTTGCCGAGCATGCCCGCCCCCGCTTTGCGAAGGTTGGCGGTGACCGTGCTCTCATATGGCGGCTTGAAATCCTTGAGGATGTGGCTGCCCGCGGTCGTGTTCACTCCGCGCGTTGCGAACAGGTCCTTGATGCCGAGCGGAATGCCGGCGAGCGAGGCGACCTCGCCGCTCGCTCGTGCCTTGTCGGCCGCGTCGGCCGAAGCCAGCGCGTCCTCGGGCGTCTCAACGGTGTAAGCGTTCAGCGTGCGTGCGGCCGCGACGGCCGAGTTGAAGCTCTCGGCGATCTCCCGCGCCGTGAACTCTCCCGCGCGAAAGCCGTCGCGCAGCTCGGCGATCGTTTTGGCAGTGAGCTCCGTCACTCGATCACCTTCGGGACCGCGAAGAAGCCGTGCTGCGCCTCGGGAGCATTGGCCAGGATCTCATCCCGGATATCGCCATCGGTGACCACATCGTCTCGTAGCCGCAGCTTCTGGTCGATCACCGCAGTCAGCGGCTCGATGCCATCGGTATTCACCTGGTCGAGCTGCTCGACCCAGCTCAGGATATTGTTGAGTTCGGGCACCAGGCGCTCGAGCTCCTCGTCGCTCATGGCGATCCGTGCGAGCCGCGCGATGTGGCGGACCTGTTCGTTCGACACTGACATGATCGGGGGCGGATAGCGGCGGGTGTCCCCACCGGCAAGCGAGTCCGGCTGGCGAGGCCGCTAGCTTGGAAAATCCGCCGTTAAGCCAGCCCATTTCTGCTGCGATCGGGCGCCGGCAAAGGAGGATCGGCAACAAGAGTGGTTAGCGCGCCGGCAACCAATGCCCCAATAGAGAGGGCCGGCCGGGTGCAGACGGGAAGAGCACTGACGAACAAGGTTAAATTCCGGGAAACCCCGTCCTTTCAATAGGTCTTGAGACGCTCGGCCGCATTCTCCTCGTCCTCGATTGCTTAGTGTGGGGACCAAGATGCGTATTTCAGTTCTTCTTGCGGCTGCGGCCGCGACCTTCGCCACGGCCACTCCGGCCCTGGCTGCTTCGGCTTCGGCCACGGCCAATGCGAGGGGCATTGTGCTCAAGTCGCTGACGCTGACCGCCGTTTCCGATCTCGACTTCGGTACGGTTGCGGGCGACGCGACAACGTCGGGTCACGTCGTCGTCAATGCCGACACGGGCGTTCGCACCACCACGGGCGGCGTCGTCGCCCTGGCCGGTTCATTCGGTCGCGCGCAGTTCAACGGCCTGGGCGATGCCAATGCGACGGTCACGCTGACACTCACCCAACCTGCCGGCGGCTATATTTGTACGGCAGGCTGCGCAGCCACAATTCCGGCGGCGCTCAACCTGAACAGCGGTGGCACGACGCGCGTCACCGAC
>JBKPJK010000321.1:0-4204 GCA_046730635.1 Pseudomonadota bacterium
GAGGGTGACCTGGCGGCCCGCGCCGCCCGCGACGCGGAAATAGAACCACTGGTAGAAATCGCTGAGATGGTCCTTGGTGATCTCCAGATCGAAACGATCGCCGTCCTGTTTGACGACGCGAATATTGCCGGCGTCGAACGCGCTCGAAATCGTGGTGGTCATGCTGTTAACTCTGGTCCGTTGGGAGTTGCGGCTCGTGATAGCTGAAATCGACCGAGCCGCAACCTTGGCGCGGGTCCCGGCATGGGCTAGCGCGCTGTTCCTATGAGCAAAGTCCCTGTTCTCGTTACCGGCGGCGCCGGCTATATCGGCAGCCACGCCATGCTCGCTCTCAAGGATGCCGGGTGGAGCGTTTCCGTTATCGACGACCTGTCCAACGGCGTTCGTCACGCTGTCCCTGACGGGGTCCCATTCTACGAAGGATCGGTCGCCGACCGGGATTTGGTTAAGCGCATCGTCGCTGAGCGGGGGATCCAGGCGATCATGCATTTCGCAGGGTCGATCGTCGTCCCGGAGTCCGTGGAGAATCCTCTTTTCTATTATCTCAACAACACGGTTGCCACGCATGCGCTGATCAGCACGGCGGTCGAGGCGGGCGTGAAGCACATTCTCTTCTCGTCGACGGCCGCGGTTTACGGTGCGCCCGACAAGGTGCCGGTTTCGGAGGACGATCCGAAGGAACCGATCAACCCCTACGGATCATCGAAATTGATGACCGAGTGGATGCTTCGCGATGCCTCGGCGGCACATCCGTTCAACCATGGCGCGTTGCGTTACTTCAACGTCGCAGGCGCCGATCCAGAGCGGCGGAGCGGGCAGCAGGGCAAGGGCTCGACGCACTTGATCAAGGTCGCCGTGGAAACCGCGGTCGGCCTTCGCGAGCAGGTCGCGGTCTACGGCACCGATTACGACACGCCCGATGGGACCTGCATCCGCGATTACATTCACGTCAGCGATCTGGCAGCGGCTCACGTCGCCGCGCTCGAATGGCTGATCGCCCACCCGAACGAAAATCTGGTCGTGAATTGCGGCTACGGGCGCGGCCTGTCTGTTCTTGAGGTCCTCGACGCCGTCGACCGGGCGAACGGCTCGCCGATCAAGCGAGTCATGGAAGACCGGCGTGCCGGCGACCCCCCGAAGTTGGTTTCGGCCAATTCGCGGATTCTCGAGACGCTCGATTGGGTCCCGCAATATGCCGACATCGACAGGATCGTCGGCGACGCCCTCGCCTGGGAGCGGAGGCTGAAGGAACGCCGTGCCGCTTAAGCTTCCCGGATCTTCGACGGATCGGAGTTGCTGACGAGGATATTGATCTCGCTGCCCGCCTGGAGGGTGTAGAATTCGTCGTCTCCACCGGAGAAGCGGAGTTCGGCGGTTCGATAACTGCCGTCCTGAGGCGCGGTGTAGGTAAGATGGACGATCGCCTCGCCTGACACCTTTTTGGCATGTTGGTTCCTGACGGCATCCCGGCGCTTGTCCCACTCGCCGGTGGAGTCGCAATTGTCGCTTAGGCCCCGCGCGGTTTTCACGCCCGCTTCCGTCGTGGTTTCGATGAAGTCGCAGCTGCGATCGATGGTGGAGACCGTCGCCTTCGCGGGCTTCCAATTCGACGTCCGATCGATCGCCGAAACGCCGGCAACACCCAAGACTAGAAGCATAGCGGCCACAATGCCGTAGAAGCGATAGATCATGCGCACTCGTCCCGGAACTAAGAATCCGATCCTTAGACGGAGTTCAGTTACGAAACCGTCAACCCGGGCGACTTAGCCGTTTCTTTACTGCCGGGGGCTAGGATGGGTTCGATGCGCTTCTATTTGCTGACGATCGTCGTGGTGGGGCTGCTCGGTTCGATGCTCAGCCATTTGCCTTCACGCCAAGGCCAGTCACCGCACGCGTTGTACGTCAATGCCGCCGGAGCCGAAGAGACGGATGCCGCCCCGCGGGCCGATGCTTCCCCGCAGCCGATGGACGGCTCGGTTGAGCTGCAGCGCAACGAAAACGGCCACTTCTATGCCGACGTCGAGATCAACGGTGCACAGGTCCATATGCTGGTGGATACGGGGGCGACGGGCATCGCTTTGTCCCGTGAGGATGCGCGCAAGGCGGGTATCGCAACGTCCATCGGAATGAACGACGTCGTCGGAGAAGGTGCCGACGGCAGCATCCACGGCGAATATGTGACGATCGATCGGATGAGCCTCGGCGGAAAGACGGTCGAGGGAATGCACGCCATCGTCCTCAACAATGGCGAGCAGTCGCTACTTGGGCAGACGTTCCTCGCCCAGTTCGCCTCGGTCGAAATGCACGGCAATGTGATGACGTTGCGCTGAGGCGCGGCTCAGCTCTTAGGCAGGAGAGGGGCGGACGGCTTGCCGAGATGCTCGGCAAGGGCATCGACACAGCTTGTATAGTCGGTCCTGATCAACGCCATTTGTGCGAAGTCCGCCGCGGGGCTCACGGGATAACCCGCTTCAGCGAGCCGGTCCCTGACGGCATGCAGGGTCGATGGGTCCGTTTTCGCATCCGTCCGCTCGACGCGAGAGATCAGCGCCAGCTCCTTGGCCATTCGTTCGCCCTCCTCTCGTAGGAGCACGGCGGGACCGTAGAGCGAAGGTTCGTCCATCAGACGTTCGGCGAACAAACCCAGGTCGAGGAGGGCGCCGAGTGCTGCCGGCCATCCCGGCCCCGTGGAAACGGACTGGAAGTAGATCAAGGAGGGATGCGCGGTGTGGCTTTGCCGAACCGTTGCGCACCAGTTGCGTCCTTCTTCGAGAACGGCCGGCAAAGCGTCGCGATGGCGGATCGACGCATAACGTTCGAGCAGTGTCAGTGCGGACGGCGGCTGACCCGCGGACGTGTTGAGTTTGATGATTCCGATGTCGCGCCGGGCGATGCTGTTCTGGACTTCCAGCAGATACGTGACCGCCATGGTCATAACCGCGAGACCGCAAAAGCCTCCGGCGAGGATGACCCATCGCCCCGCGCCGAGCACGTTCTCGCCCGTCAGGCCGATGGTAACGATCGCGCTTCCTGCCATGAAGACGGCTTCGGGCAGGCTTTCGATCTCCGGGACGAAGTGCGTGCGTGTGGCGTAGGCCATCAAGCCGAAGGCGAATGCGAGGAGGCTCATCCATACGACGAAGGAGCTGACCAGCACGAGCGGGGCGAAGGCGTGGGAAATCCCTCGCCTCCGGCCTCGCACGGTCTTCCACAACGGCAGCAGGAGCCGTCCGATCCGCCTGGTGACCTGCAGGGACGCCCTGCTCCCGCCGGGGACGACGACCGTGTCGAACACGTCGCGGAGCGTCAGCCAGGCGAGCGCGATCCCGAGCATCAGCAGGAGAATGTCCCAAGCCATGACGGCACCAACGGCGGTAAAGCGCAGTCGGGTGCAACTCGCCGGTTCGGGGCGCACGGCTGCTCCTTGACTTCGCCAAGCCCTCTCTCTAGGTGAGCCGCCGGTCCAACGACCTATCCTACAACCTAAAGCAAAGACACGAGCAGGCGCCCGGCCATGAAGATTCGCAATTCTCTCAAGTCGCTCAAGTCGCGTCACCGGGACTGCCGAGTCATCCGTCGTCGCGGTCGCACGTACGTCATCAACAAGACGAACCGTCGCTTCAAGGCGCGTCAGGGCTGACGACCCGCGGCTTGAGATTCCAAGCCGCACACACGACATTATCCTCTGTAAGAAGCGCAGTCCGTTTCGGGCCGCGAACGACCGTCAGCGCGGGTTAACCTGTCGCGGGGTATGAGGAAGCCATGAAAAATCGCGTGGGCATCGAAATGTTGGTTCTCGGCGGAGTTGCGCTCGTCGCGGCTGCCGGGTTTGCGACCATGGCCGGCGCGCAGAACCAGTCGACGCCGAAAGGCTGGAATTACGAGATCCGCGACGGCAAGCGAGTTCCCAAGCAGGGCAACCGGGTGACCAATCCCGACGGCAGCTGGCGCGAGGAAACGCGCCAGGGCAATTGCGTGACGATCAAGGAAATGTCGAAGAACGGCGAGTATAAGGAAACTCGCCAGTGCAACCCGAACTAGAAGCCTAATCCGTCTTCTTCTCAGGGCTCGGCTTCAGCTCCGTGAAGGAGCCTGCCGGACGTTTCTGAATCTTGCAATCCGGAAGCCCGCTCCCTGGAATATCCTTGCAGTCCCGCACCTGGGCACTTCCGTCGGGTCCCGTGAAGATCGCCCAGTCTCGCGG
>JBKPJK010000322.1:0-3296 GCA_046730635.1 Pseudomonadota bacterium
GGTCAACAGTATGCCGAACTCATCGCCTGCCGTGCGGGCACAGCAAGCCGCCTGAGGAGCCGCCTGCTGAAGGATCTCGGCAACACTCTTGAGCAGTTGGTCGCCCGCGAAATGGCCGTGGAGGTCGTTGACGCGCTTGAAATGGTCGAGGTCGACCAACAGCAACACGCCCTGCGTCTTCGCTTCCAGCGCGTCGCGGATGGAATGCAGCAATTCCTTGCGGTTCGACAGGCCGGTGGCCGCATCGATGCTGGCGTTGCGCTGGGCGAGCCGCTCCGCCTGCTCGTAAGCATCGAGGGCATTCTGCAGGTCCTTGGCCCGACGCCAGCCGAACAGGATGATGGCGATATTCAGAAGGAATGCGACGGTGAGGCTGGTGTTCGGTACGTTCGAATCGCGCAAAGCCGGTCCGAAGACCTGGCTTCCAAGTCCGACGAACAGGATCATCGCCGCGATCGTCGCACAGCTGATGATCAGCCTACTGCTCGCAATTCGCGCCGTACGATCCTGCATGCCTCGCCCCACGTTTGGCAGACGCACGATTAGGCAAGAGAAATGAAGATATTCCTACCGACGCCGTAACCGCGATCAGCGGCTCGGAGGATAGGATTTTTCCTATTGCGCTATAGGAACAGATAGGAAACAAAGGCTCGACGGAGTCGTTGTCATGCTTATCTTGGATCCCGCATTTCTGATCGCCCTCGCGGCGCTCATCAGCAGCCTTTCGGCCTTCGTGTGGAGTGTTCGCCGGAAGCCGTGAAGCAGGCGACCCTAGATCAATTCCCGGGTCATTTCGATCATGGTCCGCCGGAACTGGGCGCCCCTGAACATCGCTTGAGCGACGTGGTTCTTCTCGGCGGTGAAGAGCACGACCCGAGGAGCGCCGAGGCTCCGCAGATTCGCGAGCGCGGCATCCATCAGCCGAGTGCCCACGCCCTCTCGACGGTGATCGGGATCGACCACAAGGTCGTAAAGGACGCCCGCGGGCCCGCGCAGCGCCATATAGTCATTCCCTTCCATGCCGGCATAAGCGTAGCCGACGACGGCCTGATCCCGCTCTGCGACCAGGACGATCATGTCGGGCCTTTCGATCTGCGATACGAGGAAGCTGCCATATCGTTCGGCGAGGTCCGGGATCGGCGCGATGAAACGCTGCGGATCGAACTCATGATGTTGAGCCACGAGGAGCGCCCCGAGGCGTCCCAGAGCTGCGGCGTCGGCGGCCGCGGCGGTCCGGACGGTCACGGAAGAGGTCATCCGCAAGCTACTCGCAGTCCGCGAACTCAGGCGCAACACTGACGGGGAAAATCACCGATAGGCCGCAAAAGAGCCTCCCGATAAACCGGCGCTTAGGTTATTTGTGCGTTCAATTCAGCTCGTTAACAGCGGATGGGCAACATGAGTCGAGTGCAACGCTTTGCAATCCTTACGCTTCTGACGGCATCGATCACCGCGCCAGTGTGCGCGCAATCGACCGCAACCGATGCGCCGACAGTACCGCAGCTCCTTGCGCCTTCGGCAGTCCCGGAAAACCAGATCGATCTATTCTATGCTGCTCGGAACCAGGCACCCATCTGGCTCAAGGACGAAGATGGGCGGGCCGCCGCACAGTCGCTCGTGAGCATCCTCCGGAACGCGACCCTCGACGGCCTGTCGGACGGCCCGGAACTCGCCGGGAAGGTCGAAACCGCGATCGCCGCGAACGACGACAAGACGATCTCTGCCGCCTGGGTACGATATGTCCAGGCGCTGAAGGGTCCCGTTGAAGGCGTCACCTATGGCGATCCTGATCTCGCACCCAAAGCCCCCTCGGCTGGCGCCATCCTCGCGGCGGCGGCACGGGAAGCGTCGCTGTCGGCACGCGTCAAAGCGGTTTCGTCCGTGAACCCATTCTATTCGCAGCTGCGCGATGAGGCGGTGAAAGCGGGCAATTCCTCCGATCCCCGGATCCGGGCAACGCTCGCGCGGCTAAGCCTCATCCCCGCCAATGGCCGGGTCATCCTGGTCGACATCCCGGCGGCCAAGCTGATGATGATTGAGGACGGCAGGATCGTCGATTCCATGAAGGTCATCGTGGGCAAGCCCAGCGGTGCGACCCCGGTCCTTGCAAGCACGATCCATTACGTGACGTTCAATCCGGTCTGGCACATTCCGCAGGACATCGCGCGCGTGCGGGTTGCTCCTGTCGTACTGAAGCGCGGCGTCGGATATCTGAAGCTCGCCCGCTATCAGACGGTTGAGAGTTTCGGGGCAGCGAACGAAACGCCGATCGATCCAACGACGGTGGATTGGAAGGCTGTCGCCGACGGCACGTCGAACGTTTACGTGCGGCAGTTATCCGGCCCGCAGAACATGATGGGCAAGGTGAAGTTCGGCTTCGCCAACGGTACCGGCGTCTTCCTTCACGACACGCCGGACAAGAAGCTGTTCGCGAAAGACAAGCGCTACCTCAGCCACGGCTGCATTCGACTGGAACGGCCGGAAGCGCTTGCAAGCTGGCTGCTCGGCCCCGACGCTCCGCAGCCGAGCGGTGAACCCGAAGAGCTCGTTCCCGTGAAAGGCGGCGTTCCCATCTACCTGAGCTACCTGACTGCTCAGCCGGGAGCGGACGGCACGATCGCTTATGCGAACGACCCCTATGGGTTGGATACGCCGGGCGCGCCGAAGGCTGTCATGGCGACCGCCGCGACGGCGCAATAGAACGGGTCAGGCCTCGACCCTCTCCCGGACCAGCCGCAGCGCTTGCGTGATCGCCTGATCGATATCGAGCTCGCTTGTATCGAGGACGATTGCATCGGGCGCCTGCTTCAGGGGGGCGACGTCTCGGTTTGAATCGCGCTCGTCGCGCGAGCGAATGTCGGCGAGCACATCGTCGTAATGAGCCTTCATGCCACGTTCGAGCAGCTCTCGCAGGCGACGCTCTGCCCGGACCTCCGCGGAGGCCGTGACGAACAGCTTGACGTCGGCGGCCGGAGCGATGACGGTGCCGATGTCGCGGCCGTCCAGAACGGCTCCCCCCGGTTGTCCGGCGAACTCCTGCTGCCGTTCGAGGAGAGCAGCACGCACCGACGGGTACGCCGAAATCGAAGAGGCGATCTTCGATACGGGCTCGCTCCGCAGCTCGGGATCTTCGGGATCCACGCCGAACTCATTGCACGCTCGAAGCGCCTCAAATTCGCTCGAAGGATCGCCACCCCAGCGCCACAGGGTGAGTGCGACCGCGCGATAGAGAAGCCCCGTATCCATGTGCGGCAGGCCGAGCTCGCGGGCGATTGCTCGGGCGATGGTGCCTTTGC
>JBKPJK010000323.1:0-11475 GCA_046730635.1 Pseudomonadota bacterium
CCGTTACATCACCGCCGAGGGACTATCGCGCATCCGCCGCGAATATGACGAGTTGTTCGGGGTCGAACGGCCGAAAATTGTCGAGGTCGTGTCTTGGGCCGCCTCGCTCGGTGACCGGTCGGAGAATGCCGATTACCTGTACGGCAAGAAGCGCCTCCGCGAGATCGACCGGAGGCTTTCGCACCTGTCGCGGATCATGAAGGCGGCGAAGGTCGTCGATCCGGCAAGTCAAGCGTCGCGCGACCAGGTCCGCTTCGGGGCTACGGTCGATCTGGCCGACGAAGACGACAATCGCCGCACGCTGACGATCGTCGGCGACGACGAAGCCGATGCCTCGGCGTCTCGGATCGGTTGGAGCGCACCCCTCTCGCGCGCGCTCATCGGGGCAAAGGTCGGGGACGAGCGTGTCGTTCGACTGCCAGCCGGCGAGAAGAGCTACGAGATCGTGGCAATCAGCTATCCGCCCGCAAGCTAGGCAGCTTGCGTCGGCGCTCGGACGAGGTGCGGCGGCTCGGCGGGCATGGCCTTCTCCCAAGCGGCAGCGACTGCCGCCAATGCGGCTTCGGCCGCCTCATTTTGGTCGTCGGCCTCGATGAACTGCCACGGCGACCAGCGCGTGTCGGTCAGGAGCTTCAAGTCTTCCAGCGCGCGAATGTAGTTCGGATCCCGCACGCTGATCGTCTCATCGTTGCGCATGACGCCGAGCCACGGATCCGATGCGCGCTCGTGCAGTCTCCGCTCCTGAATGTCCGCAGAAACATCGAAGTACAGCTTGACGATCAGCGTTCCGTAATCGCGTTGCTGCGCTTCGAATTCGTTGATCTCGTCGAAGGCGCGGGTGAGCGCGACCTCATCGGTCCTGCCGAGAATCCGATCGTCGAGGACGCGGCGATACCAGCTGCGAAAGAAGATCGACGTGCACCCCGCCGCCGGAAGCGCTCTCCAGAAGCGTGCGAGCCAATGTCCCTCGGCCGACTGCCTCCTGTCGTACGAAATGTTGTGAACCACGAACTGGCACGGGTCGAACGACGCCGCGAGCTGCCGCAGAGCGTGCCTCTTCGCGGAACCTTGAGGGCCTTCGAATAGGATGATCGCACGGCGCCCATGGACGATTTGCGGCAGCTGCAGCTCGCTGAGGCGTGCGCGCAGCGACCCGAGCTCTGCAGATTCGGCAATGTCAGGCATCCGGAGAAACTAGAACTCGCGCTCGAGCGCCGCAATCGACGCCTCGGTTATCCACAGCTTTTTTCGTCCCGCGACGGGTCAGCTCCTCAGTCGACCGGCACGACCTTGATGTGCAGCTCCTTCAGCTGCTTCGGCATGACCTCCGACGGGGCGTTCATCATGAGGTCTTCCGCCTTCTGGTTCATCGGGAAGAGAATCACCTCCCGGATGTTCGGCTCGTCGGCGAGAAGCATGACGATGCGATCGATGCCAGGAGCCGAGCCTCCGTGCGGCGGAGCGCCGAACTTGAAGGCGTTGATCATGCCCGCGAAGTTCGTGTCGACCTCTTCCTTCCTGTAGCCGGCGATCTCGAACGCCTTGTACATAATGTCCGGGCGATGGTTCCGGATCGCTCCCGAGCTGAGCTCCACTCCGTTGCAGACGATGTCATACTGCCAGGCGAGGATCTCCAGCGGATCCTTGTTCTCGAGCGCGTCCAGACCACCCTGGGGCATCGAGAAAGGATTGTGCGAGAAGTCGATCTTGTTCTGCTCCTCGTTGAATTCGAACATCGGGAAGTCGACGATCCAGCAAAAGCGGAACGTGCCTTGTTCGATCAGCCCGAGTTGCTCGGCAACGCGGGTCCGGGCGAGCCCGGCGAGCTTGGCGGCTTCCTCTTCCTTGCCCGCCGCAAAGAAGATGCCGTCGTCCGGGCCGAGGCCCATCCGCTCGGCGAGGCGGTTCATCCCCTCCTCGCCATGGTTCTTCGCGATCGGACCACCCCACTCGCCGCCCTTGCGCGTCGCATAGCCGAGGCCCGCGAAGCCTTCGCTGCGAGCCCATTCGTTCATGTCGTCGAAGAACTTGCGGCTCTTTTCCGCGGTACCGGGCGCGGCAACGGCACGAACGACCGCGCCCTTCTCGACCAGCCCCGCAAAGAGTCCGAAGCCCGAGCCTTTGAAATGCTCGCCCACGTCGCTGATCAAGAGCGGATTGCGGAGATCCGGCTTGTCCGTTCCGTACTTTAGCAGCGCTTCCTTGTACGGGATCCGAGGATATTCGCCCGCTGGCGTAACAATTCGCCCGTCCGCGAATTCCTCGAAGACGCCCGACAACACAGGCTCGATCGCGGCGAAGACATCGTCCTGCGTGACAAAGCTCATTTCGAAGTCGAGCTGGTAGAACTCGCCCGGTGAACGATCAGCTCGCGCATCCTCGTCGCGGAAGCAGGGCGCGATCTGGAAATAGCGGTCGAAGCCGGCGACCATGATCAGCTGCTTGAACATCTGCGGCGCCTGCGGAAGCGCGTAGAACTTGCCGGGGTGAACCCGGCTCGGGACCAAATAGTCGCGGGCACCTTCGGGCGAGCTCGCCGTCAGGATCGGCGTCTGGAATTCGGTAAAGCCCTGCTCGATCATCCGGCGCCGGATCGACGCGATGACTGCCGAACGGAGGACGATATTCTGGTGCACCTTGTCGCGCCGGAGATCGAGGTAACGATATTTGAGGCGGATATCCTCGGGATAGTCCTGCTCCCCTGCCACCGGCATGGGCAGCTCGGCCGCGGCAGATTGGACCGTCACCTCACGACCGCGCACCTCGATCTCGCCAGTGGCCAGATTGGGGTTCACCGTCTCGGGCGATCTCGCAACCACGTCGCCTTCGACGGTCACGACGGACTCTACGCGTAGGCGGTCAAACGTTTGAAAAGCCGGGGAATCCGTGTCCACGACGACCTGCGTGATCCCATAATGGTCGCGCAGGTCGACGAAGAGCAGGTGACCGTGATCACGCTTGCGATGCACCCATCCCGATAGCCGTACGGTCGTTCCGACGTCGGAACCGCGGAGTTGGCCGCAATTGTGGGTACGATAGGCGTGCATGATGATCTCGGCTCGCAAGCGAAAATGTGGTGAAAAGCGCGCGCCGCGCTTCAATGCCGCAAAGCTTTTTGTCAACCCGCGAGGCGCCCGCTAAAGCGCGGGCAAGACTCATGCGTATCCATCCACTGATTACCAAATCCGACGAGCTCAAAGCACTCGTCGACCGCCTGTCAGAGCAGCCCTTCGTCGCCGTGGACACCGAGTTCATGCGCGAGAATACCTATTGGCCGGACCTCTGCCTGATCCAGGTCGCGAGTTCCGAAGAGGCCGCGGCGATCGACCCAAAAGCCGACGGCATTGATCTCAAGCCGCTACTCGATCTGTTCGTGCGGAACGAGGAGGTCCTCAAGGTCTTCCATGCCGGCGGACAGGACCTCGAGATCATTCACAACCTCACGAGCAAGGTCCCTCACCCTCTGTTCGACACCCAGATCGCGGCCATGGCACTCGGCCACGGGGAGCAGATCGGCTACTCGAATCTCATCGAGAGCCTGCTTGGTCACAGCCTCGATAAAGGGGCGCGCTTCACGGACTGGAGCCGCCGGCCGCTCGACAAGCGCCAGATCGATTACGCCATCGCGGATGTGACGCATCTGGCCACGGTGTTCCCGCGCATGGTGGAGAAGTTGCGGAAATCCGGTCGCGGCGCCTGGCTCGACGAAGAGATGGAACGTCTGGCGGACGCGTCCAACTTCGCCTTCCCACCCGAAGATGCGTGGAAGCGGCTGAAGCTCCCCAGCCGCAACCCGACCGTGCTCGGACGGCTCAAGGCTGTGGCAGCCTGGCGAGAGACGGAAGCGCGCTCCAAGAATTTGCCGCGCGGCCGGATCGTCAAGGACGACACCTTGACCGAAATCGTTCTCCATCCTCCGAAGACCCAGGACGATCTCGGCCGGATTCGCGGCCTGTCCGCCGGGTGGAAGACGAACGACATCGGCGGTCGGCTTATCGCGGCGATCGAAGCCGCGAAGCCGCTGGAGCCAAACGAATTGCCGGATCGGGAGCCCAGGCGCCCCGGGCTGACGAAGGATGCAGCGCTGGTCAGCGATTTGCTCAAGCTGCTGTTGAAGATCCGCGCGAAGGAGACAGGCGTAGCGGCGCGACTCATTGCGCGCTCGGACGACCTAGAAGCCCTCGCCGCGGGTGTTCGTAAGAACCTCAACATCCTGCAGGGATGGCGCTACGAACAGTTCGGGAAGGATGCTCTCGACCTGGTCGAGGGCCGCTTGGCGTTCGCGATCGAGAATGGGAAGCTCAAGATGAGCCGGGTGGTCGACCAAGAAACGGTCGATGCGTAGGGCGACAATCGTCGCGCTGACGCTAACCGCGGCCTGCACGACGACGGCGCAGCCGGTTCAGGATCGCACCTGCAACGCCGAGGGCAGCGAGAGCTTCGTCGGTCGGACCGCCAGCAGCGAGACCGGCGCGGCGATCCTGCGCGCAACCCATTCGTCCGTTCTCCGCTGGGCTCCGCCCGGTGTGATGCTGACGATGGACTTCAGTCCGAGCCGGGTGACCGTTCGCCTCGGGCCGGACGGCAGGGTCACCACGGTCAACTGCGGCTAGGCCGCCTCGCCGATCAATCTCGCCTCCATCAAGGCCCTACGGATCGTCGGCAATGTCAGCCGCGCGCGCTCCGAGATCGCAAAGCGGTCCACGGCCTCGACCGCCCGCTCGGCGGTCCAATAATCGCGATGCAGGCGATCGGCCATGAAGCGCAGGGCTTCCGCCGGGATGTACAGGCCGCGGTCCGCGAACAGCAGCTGAATTAAGGCCCCGAACAGCGCGTCGTCGGGGTGGCCGATCCGAATCACTGGGGTAACCGCCAGGCGCGTTCTGAGGTCGGGCAGTTGCGGCGACCAGGCCGGGGGAACCTCGTCGGCGATCATAACGAGCGGACGACCCGTGTCCTGCGCCTGGTTCCAGGCGTGGAACAACTCCTCCTCGTTGCGCTGCTCGGCTTCATCGAAGAGTCGCCCTCCGACCCGTTCGACGAAGCTGCGCGCGAGTAAGGTCCTGCCCGACCGCCTCGGCCCTGTCAGGATCGCGGCTTTGACCGGCCACATGCTCCACTTGCGGAATTGGTCGAACGCGTCGCGGTTGGCATCCGAAACGATGAAGCGAGAATCTGCATCCGCCTGGGGCCAATCGAGCGGAAGCGCGATTTGGTCCGGCCCCTGCTTCATTGCCCAGCCTTCGGAGGCGTCCCCGTCGCCGGAGGCTGCGGAGTGGGTTGCGGAGTGGGTTGCGGCGCGGGTGCAACCGGCGGCGGTGGCAGAGCCGGCGGCTTGGACGATGAAGATGTGATTTTCAGGACCGTGCCCGAAGTCTCCACGGTCCACCCTCGCGCGGACAATGCGGCGGCGAGTTGGCTAATGTCGCCATGATACTTCACCAGGATGTAGCTGGTGCCCTTCGCGTTGATCTGCTGCGGGGTTGCCGACTCGATGCCGGCTAGCGTCCGCAGGTGCGCCATCGCGAAATTGTACATGTTCACGTCGGTCCCGGTGACCTGGACCTGATAGGCGTTGGTCGTGCTGACGGGCCGAACGATGGGCTTCTCCGGCGGAAGCTCCGGCATCGGTGGCGGCGGCGGCTGGTTGAGCGACGGGTCTCGCGCTAACGCGCCGGCAGCGAGCGCATTGGCGAACAGCTGATCCATCCGCTGCACGCCCTGCGCCATCATCGCGGGAATTGCTTCGCTATTTGGGGCCGTCAGAGTGAAGCCGCCCACGATCTGATTGTCGGGACCATGTCGGGCGATGAACCGCGCTCGGGCGGGGCCTCCCGGATACAGGCGCTGCAGCTGAACCTCCGCGACCAGGATATCGAGAGCGCCATAGAGGTCGAGGATGTTGCGCCACCAGCCGCGGCCCGGTCGCGCGGTCTGCGAAGCGTTGATCAGTAGCGGATCCGACCCCAGCCCGCTGACTCGGACATAATCGATCGGGCTCTGCGACGTTCGGAACTTCGCCCAGGCATTTTGCCAGGCATTGCGCAGCTCGACGCTGGTCGCGGTTCCGCCGGAGACGGTGACCGGGATTAGCAACATCGGGAGCGACCGCTGGATCTGTCCGCCTTCGACGCCGAGGAACTCGGCCGCGCGCGCTCGATCGAACAGGACCCCCAGATCGGCGATGTAGCGGTTGGGCCCGATCTGCTCGCGCTCGACGTTGATCGAGCTGACGATCTGGTCGAGCGTTCCGTCGGGAAGGTTGGGCGCCTGAGCGATCGGCAGGTGGTGCATCTTCGCCCACAGCGCGCGGAAACCCTGCCGCTGGGCGATGCGCCAGCCGGCGTAGCGCGCGGACTGGGCGTCGGTCCCGCCGACATCGACGTGGATGCCGGTGATCTCGAGCGTTCCCGAGCTGTCGATCGGAAGGATGCCGCGGTCGGAAGTTTCCAGCTGCGCGTAGATCGCACCGGAAATGCCCAGCGCGAGTGCGATCAAAATTGCGATGAGAACGGGCCGACGGAGCATTCGCCGGTCTTTTGGCGATAACGGCGTGGAAATCCAAGCGGCTTCTAGGCTAGGCGCTCCGAACCATGGCACAGAAGCCACTCACTTACGCGGACGCCGGGGTCTCGATCGACGCGGGCAATGCGCTCGTAAAGGCCATTGGCCCGCTCGCGCGGTCGACCTCGCGGCCGGGCGCCGACGCAGAGCTCGGCGGCTTCGGCGGATTCTTCGATCTCAAGGCCGCCGGCTATCGCGATCCGTTGCTGGTTGCCGCGAACGACGGCGTCGGCACGAAGCTCAAGCTTGCGATCGACACGGGTCGTCATGACGGCGTCGGCATCGACTTGGTCGCCATGTGCGCCAACGACCTAATCGTGCAGGGCGCTGAGCCTTTGTTCTTCCTGGACTATTACGCGTCCGGAAAGCTCGACAATCAGGTTGCGACCGAAGTCGTTGCCTCGATCGCCGAAGGTTGCAGGCAAGCCGGCTGCGCGCTGATCGGAGGCGAAACCGCCGAAATGCCCGGGATGTACGCTTCGGGCGATTACGATCTCGCTGGCTTCTGTGTCGGTGCGGTCGAGCGCGACAAGGTCCTCACCGGATCGAGCATCGCTCCCGGCGACGTGATCCTTGGCCTCGCCAGCTCAGGAGTGCACAGCAACGGCTTCTCGCTCGTCCGTCGCATCATCGATCGGGAAGGATGGAACCTCGAACAGAGCTTCCCGGGCCTGGGGCGCCCCCTTGGCTCCGCCCTGCTGGCGCCTACGAAGATTTATGTTCGGGCGCTGCTGCCGTTGGTTCAGCAAGGTCGGATCAAAGGTTTGGCACACATTACAGGGGGCGGACTTCTCGAGAATATTCCGAGAGTTCTGCCTGATGGGTGCCATGCGATGGTAGATGCCGGCCGCTGGCAGCTCCCGGCAATTTTCGCTTTGTTGCAGGAAGGCGGACGAGTTGCGCCCGGCGAGATGGCACGCACCTTCAACTGCGGCATCGGGATGGTCGCCATCGTTTCTGAAAATATGGCGGAAAGCGTGACGGAGTTTCTCCAAGGGGCGTCGGTGGAAACCTTCGAGATCGGCCGCATCGAAGAGGGCAAGCGCGGATGTACCGTCGGAGGAAGCGCCGGCGCCTGGAACTCTGCAGAGGCCTGGTCCGCAACTCACAATGCGTGATCCGAGGCGCGTCGGGATCCTCATATCGGGGCGCGGAAGCAACATGCGCGCGCTTGTCGAGAAGGCGAAAGGCTACAAAGTCGCTTTGATCGCCTCCAACAAGTCCGAGGCAGCGGGCCTGGAGTGGGCACGGAGTCGCGGACTCGGAACCTGGGCCAAGGATAGCAAGGGAATCGCCAAGGAGCAGTTCGACCGCGAATTGAGCGAGGTTCTCGAGGACCACGGGGTGGGCACCATTGCGCTCGCCGGATTCATGCGCATCCTCTCCCCTTGGTTCGTCAAGCAATGGTCGGGCAACATCGTGAACATCCACCCCTCCCTTCTCCCGAAGTATCGCGGCCTCGACACGCACAGCCGCGCGATCGCCGCGGGAGACGCCGTGAGCGGGTGCTCGGTCCACGTCGTCACGGAGGAACTCGATGCCGGTCGAGTTCTCGGCCAGGCCGAGGTTCCGATCCGCCCCGACGATAGCGCCGAAAGCCTCGAGCAGCGCGTTCTGGCCGCGGAACATGAACTGTATCCGAGGATGCTCAGCGAGTTTGTGAGAAGATGAGCGATATATTGGATCGCGTGCGCGCTGCGGCGCTGGAACTTCCCGAGACCGAGGAACGTCTGTCGCATGGCCAGCCGACCTTCTTCGTCGCCGGGAAGCAGTTCGCCCAATTCCGCGACAATCACCATGGCGACGGCAAGACCGTCGTCTGCGTCCGCGTCAGCAGCCTCGACGAGCAGGCGATGCTCCTGGAAGCCGATCCGGCAACCTATTCCAAGCCGGCCTACATGCCGTCCTGGCTGTCCATAAATGTGGCTGGAAAAGGCGTCGACTGGGACCACGTCTCCGACCACATCGCCGAGAGCTGGGAGCTAGCCGCTCCGAGGCGGCTGCTGGAGGCCGGAGGCCGATGAGCGATTCGGAAACCCGCCGCCGCTGGATTACCGTGGGCGAGATCATCGCCCTTCTCGCGCTAATCGTCTCCGCGGTCGGGGTTTGGATCGCCTGGAAGAGCAGCAATGAGGACAGGACGACGCGCGTGGTCGAGCAGCGTTCGGCCGTGCCCCTCGCTCTACGCGGCGCCGTGGACGGCGGGGGCGATACGTTGACGATCATGCCGGCCGATCCAGCACACGCGCTCGAAGGACTCACGGTCGCCATCAAAGGCGGCTCGACGATCGAGGTCGGCAGCGACGGCAAGCTCTCGGCTAGCGATGTCCAGAGTGCCCTCAAGGGCCGCGAAAAGGAAGCCAAGGACGTCACGCACAGTGTCCCGGTTCGCATCGACGCCCGCTATGTCGAGATGGGCAAGGACCGCCGCGGCGGCGGCAATTACGTGCTTCGCTACAGGTGGGAGGGCGGCGGCCTCTTCGGCGGCCGCTCACTCCACCTCGTCGGTCTCAGCCGTTAGCCGACGATTTCTTCAGGCTTGAAGAAGAAGTCGATCTCGATCTTCGCATTCTCGTCGCTGTCGGAGCCGTGGACCGAGTTCGCCTCGATCGACTCGGCATAGCTCTTGCGGATCGTGCCTTCGGCGGCATCGGCAGGATTGGTCGCGCCCATCACTTCGCGGTTGCGAGCGACGGCATTCTCGCCTTCGAGCACCTGAACGACGACCGGACCCGAGGTCATGAACGTGCAGAGGTCGTTGTAGAAGGGCCGCTCCTTGTGGACGGCGTAGAAGCCCTCGGCCTGATCACGAGTCATGTGAATGCGCTTGGAAGCGACGACGCGCAGGCCGGCCTCCTCCAGCATCTTGGTGATTGCGCCGGTCAGGTTGCGGCGAGTGGCATCCGGCTTGATGATCGAAAAGGTGCGCGTCGCGGCCATGACCGGGCGGTCTCCTGTGCTTGAGTTGGGATGGATTTGGTGCGCCGACTAGCCCCGGGGCCGCGCCGCCGCAACCCTAGGCCTGCTGCTTCCAGCGCCCGTCAACCTGGGCCCAGTAGCGACGCTCGACCCCTTCCCTGCCCGAAAGCAGCTTCCAGGCGAGGCGGGCGCCCTCGAGGGTCGCGGCGTCGAACAGAAAGAAGCTGCGGTCATAGGTCAGAGCGGAATCCCGCCACTGGCCGTCCGCGATCAGCATGTTTCTTGCCTGGTTCGGCGCATCGGTGCTGGTCGAGAGCAGCACCGGTTGCCGCGCATCCTCGGCGCCGCCGGCGATGCCGTGCGGCAGGAAGCTGGTCGGCCCGGCATCCCACAGCATGCGGTCCAGCCTCGCCAGGAACGGTTCGTCCTCGGCAACGATCAGAAGTCGGCCATCACCGGCGAGCACCTTCTCGGCAATGCTCGCGATAACTTGCTCGACTGCGGTCGCGCCGAGCTGGTAGAAATCGACCTGCACCGCGGCGCCCGATCAGCGCTCCAGCACGTCCGCGACATATTCGTCGAGAAGCCGGACGCCGAAGCCGGTCGCACCCTTGTCGTACGTATTGTTCGGCTTTTCCGACCATGCCTTGCCGGCCATGTCGATGTGCGCCCAGCGTACGCCCTTGTCGATGAAGCGCTGGATGAATTGCGCGGCGGTGATCGACCCGCCTTCGCGGGGACCGACATTCTTCATGTCGGCGATCGGAGAATCGATCAGCCGGTCGAACGGCTCCGCGAGGGGCATGCGCCACAGCCGGTCGCCCGACTCCTCTCCGACATGCTGCAGCTGGGAAGCGAGCTCGTCGTTGTTCGAGAAAAGTCCGGCCCATTCGTGGCCGAGGCTGACTAGGATCGCGCCCGTCAGTGTCGCGAGGTCGATGATGGTCCCCGGCTTGTAGTTGCGCTGAACGTAGGTGACGGCATCGGCGAGCACGAGCCTTCCTTCGGCGTCGGTGTTGATCACCTCGATCGTCTGACCGGACATGCTCGTGACGACGTCGCCCGGACGCTGGGCGTTCCCACCCGGCATGTTCTCGACAAGGCCGCAGATGCCGACAACGTTCACCTTCGCCTTGCGCAGGGCCAGGGCCTTCATCGCGCCCGCCACCGCTCCGGCACCGCCCATGTCCCACTTCATCGATTCCATGCCCTGGGCGGGCTTGATCGAGATTCCACCGGTATCGAAGGTCACGCCCTTGCCGACGAAGGCCACCGGCTTGGTCCCTTCGCCACCACCGTTCCACTTCATGATCAGCATGCGGCCTTCGCGGGCGGACCCTTGCGCGACCCCCAGCAAGGCGCCCATGCCGAGCTCTTCCATCGCCGACCGGTCGAGGACTTCGACCTCCAGGCCCGACCCTTCAACCGATGCCCGGACCCGCTCGACGAAAGTTTCCGGGTAGATGATGTTGGCAGGTTCGGTGACGAGCTCGCGCGCGAGAGACACGCCTTCGTACACCGGCGCCCAGCGGTTTGCGTAGCGCTCCGCGGCACCTTGCCCGCCGCCGACCACGATCACTTCCTGAAGCGAAGGCTTTTGCTTGTCCTTCAACGTCGTCCGGTAGCGATCGTGGCGCCAGGCACGGAGCGCCGCCGCCAGGCCGACGCGCGCCGCCGCATCCGCATCGAAGCCGAGTCCGGTCACGTCGATCGCGGCGCGGGTCTCACCCGACAGCAGAAGACGCCCTACCGCCGTCCCGCCGAGTTTTTCGGATGCCTCGGCCGCGGAGCTTCCCGCGCCCGTGCCCACGACGAGCAGACGCCTCAGCGTTCCGGCGTCGTCGACGAACTGCTCGACCGCGCTGCCGGCTTCGCCTTCGAAACGCTGCCGATCCAGCGCGCCGCCGAGCATTTCTGCTGCCGGTAGTGAAGACAGGCTCGAACGATCCTTCCCTGCCACGGGCAGCACGAGAGCATAGTCACCGTCGGGCC
>JBKPJK010000324.1:0-5326 GCA_046730635.1 Pseudomonadota bacterium
GGTGAAATCCCGCCTCAAGGCGCTCGGCCGCTGGATGGTGCAGCGCTGGCCGGAGCAGCTGATCAAGGTCTTCGTCGATACCGCGCCGGTGATGGAGAAGCCGCTGGCCCAGGCGGCGGGCATCGGATGGCAGGGGAAGCATACGAACCTGGTCAGCCGGCAGCATGGCAGCTGGCTGTTCCTTGGCGTGATCCTCACCAGCCTCGAGCTGGAACCTGACGCGGCCAGCCAACAAGGGGCTCACTGCGGCACTTGTACCCGGTGTCTCGATGCGTGCCCGACGCAGGCGTTTCTCGGCCCGCACCGGATCGATGCCCGGCGCTGCATCTCCTACCTCACGATCGAGCACGACGGGCCGATCCCGAGCGAGCTGCGCTCGGCGATAGGCAATCGCATCTACGGCTGCGACGACTGCCTGGCGGTCTGCCCATGGAACCGCTTCGCCGATTCCGCCGCGGCGAACCGGGCTTTCCTCCCGCGAGCCGAGCTGGTTGCGCCAAGGCTCTCGGAGCTGCTCGCGCTCGACGACGCGGCCTTCCGCGAGATGTTCGCCGGCTCACCCATCAAGCGCATCGGCGTGACGCGAATGATCCGCAATTGCCTGATCGCCGCCGGCAACAGCGGCGATCGCGCGCTCGCGTCTTCAGTGCGACGTCATCTTGGCGATGCCGATCCGGTCATCGCCGAAGCTGCGGCGTGGGCGCTGGCTCAGCTGGGATTTTCGAGCGCGGAGATGCAGGCCGCTTGATCGGTGTCGGCTCCGGTCCTCGTCCGGGTATCGACATAGGTCACCCGTAGCGTGTTGTTCTGGGCGGGATAAAGATAAGCGTCGAGCACGCAGAGCTTGCCGCGGAACTGGAGCTTCAAGCTCGACCCCTCGCGCACCTGAAGTGCCGGACTGCCAAAATGGCCGACGAGGTCCGACGCAGTGAGCCCGATCAGTTGCCCGGTGGCCGGGCGTGTCACGGGAGCCGGTTGCGCAACCTCCGTTTCGGGTTCGGGACGGCGCGCGAGGCAAGCGGTGAGCAGCAGGGGCAGAGCAATGACGAGGCGGCGCATGAGCGGAGGATGCCCGCTCCTGCCGCACGAGGCAATGTTGCGGGAAGCTCAACCCACCGCTAGGCGGCGGCCTTTCCACGATTTTCGGAGAATGATGTGCCCGAGACCCGCCTCGACGTGCTGTGCATCGGCAATGCGATCGTCGACGTCATCGCCAATGCGTCGGACGATTTCCTGACCGCCGAAGGGCTGGTGAAGGGTTCGATGCGGCTGATCGACGCCGAAGAGGCCGAGCGCCTCTATGCGCACATGGGACCGGCGCATCAGGTGAGCGGCGGGTCTGCCGGCAATACGGCCGCGGGCGTCGCAGCGCTCGGAGGGAGCTCCGGCTTTATCGGCCAGGTCGCGCCCGATCAGCTCGGCGATTTCTACCGCCACGACCTGACCTCGGCTGGCGTAGAGTTCATCACTCCCGCCGCGGACGTCGGTTCCCCTACTGCACGCTCGATGATCCTCGTCACGCCCGACGGACACCGCACGATGAACACCTTCCTGGGCGCGGCGCAGCATTTGCCGGCGAGTGCGCTGGACGAGGAGCAGATCCGCGCTTCGAAGATCCTCTACCTCGAGGGATATCTGTGGGACCCGGAGACGCCGCGCTATGCGATGGTGCGGGCCATCGAGGTTGCTCGTGAGGCCGGCCGCAAGGTGGCCTTCACCTTGTCGGACACCTTCTGCGTCGACCGCCACCGCGACGGATTCAACCAGCTCCTCGATGGGAGACGCATCGACATATTGTTCGCCAACCAGGCCGAGGTCGAGGCGCTCGCCGGCATCGCGCATCTCGAAAGCGCGGTGGCTGCGGTAAAGGACAAGGTCGAGACCCTAGTCGTGACGCGCAGCGAAGATGGCGCGCTTGCGACGCGCGGCGACCAGCGTGCCGACGTGCCCGCGGAGCGCATCAACAAACTCGTCGATACGACGGGCGCGGGCGACCTCTTCGCGGCCGGCTTCCTCCTGGGCGCCGCGCACGGCAAGAGCCTCGAGCAATCGCTGAGGCTCGGCGCAATCGCGGCCGCGGAGGTCATTCAGCATTATGGCGCGCGCCCCGAGGCGGACCTCAGAGCGCTCGCCGGAGAGCTTGCCGCTTAGTCTTCGATATCCTGCGGCGGAGCGGGCGCCCGTGGCATCGGCGCGACACCGATCGATCCTGGCGCATCGGGGGCCAATTCGGGAACTTCCGTAACGCCGCGGGCCACATGGCTGTTGCGGTATCCATACAGGAAATAGAAGATCAGGCCGAGCACGGTCCAACTGACGAACAACAACTTCGATTCGTTGTTGAGGTTGATGAACAACAGTGCGCAGCCGGCAATCGACAGCGGTGCGACGATGAAGATCGCAGGCGTGCGGAACGGTCGCCGCCGGTCCGGATCCCGCTTGCGCAGGATCATGACGGCGAGGGAAACCGCAGCAAAGGCGAAAAGCGTTCCCGCGTTCGAATAATCGGCCAGCGTTCCGACCGGGAGGAACGCCGCCGCGACGGCGACGAAAACGCCCGTGACGATGGTCACGACATAGGGCGTCCGGAAGCGCTCATGAACTGCCGAGAGACGCTCTGGCAGCAGGCCGTCGCGCGCCATGACGAAGAAGATTCGCGTCTGGCCATACATCATGAGCAGCACGACCGAGGGCAGCGCGATTGCCGCGGCCAGCCCGACAAGGTTGCCGAACAGCGGATTCGACACCTCCCGGAGGATATGCGCGAGCGCTTCCTTCGAGCAGACCGTTGGCGCATGGGCCGCCTGGCAGGCGGCCGAGGCGTAAAGCTCCGGCGAACCTTCCTTGAACGCAAGGCCAGTCGCCGGATCGAGCAATGGCTGCGCACCATAGGCGCCCACCACGCCTGCCGAAACCAGCAGATAGAAGACGGTGCAGATCATGAGACTGCCGATGAGCCCGATAGGCACGTTCCGCTGCGGGTTCTTTGTTTCTTCCGCGGCGGTCGAGACCGCATCGAAACCCACGTACGCAAAAAAGATCGAGGCGGCGGCACCGAGAATGCCCGTGCCCGAAGAGCTGAGCGGATTGCCCCATCCACGCGGCGCGAACGGTTCGAAATTGGCAGCATGGCCGCTGATCATCGGCAGCGTGATGATCAGGAACATCGTCAGCGCGGTGATCTTGATCACCACGAGCACAGCGTTGAACGTCGCGCTTTCCTTGGTTCCGATGACGAGCAACGTCGTGACGAGCCCGACGACGATGACCGCCGGCAGATTGACCATGCCGCCGACTTCACCGCCCTGGAGGAAGCCCCATTGGATCGGCGGCCCCACTTTCAACGCGTGAGGTATGTGCAAACCGATGGAATCGAGCAGACCGCTTATGAAACCTGACCAACCCACCGCGACTGCACTGGCCCCGAGCGCATATTCGAGGATCAACGCCCAACCGACGAGCCACGCCGTCATCTCCCCCATGACGGCATAGGAATAAGTATAGGCCGAGCCCGCCACGGGGACCATCGACGCAAGCTCGGAATAGCAGAGCGCCGCAACCGCGCAGACCGCACCCGCAACGATGAAGCTGACCATCATGCCCGGGCCCGCTTTCTGGGCGGCCGTCGCCGTCAGGACGAAAATTCCGGTGCCGATGACGGCCCCGATGCCGAGGAGGGTGAGCTGAAAGGCTCCGAGCGACCGCTTGAGTGACTTCTTCTCGGCTGTCGCCAGGATCTCGTCCATCGACTTGATCCGTCCGCGGCCGCCCGAGCGCGGTGCTATCGTGGCCATCTCATTCCCCTATGTAATCTGTTCGTCACGCGACCCTAACGACTAGTCCCGAGAGGGCAATCCTCTTTCAGCCCGAAACACTGGCTGGCGGATGAACGGCCTAACGCGCCAGCATCGGCCCGAGCGGCCGCCCACCGAAGATGTGAACGTGGAGGTGCGGCACCTCCTGGCCCGAGTTGTGACCGACGTTGGCAAGGAGGCGATACCCGTCCCCAACGAGCCCCTCATCCCGAGCGATGCGCCCGACTGCACGAACGAACGCGCCAATCTCCTCATCGGACGCCTTCTCCGAAAAATCGTCCCAGGAGACATACGGCCCTTTCGGTATGACGAGAATGTGGGTCGGCGCGAGCGGATTGATGTCGCGGAAGGCGAGGACGTGGTCGTCCTCGAAGACCTTCTTGGATGGAATCTCGTCGCGAAGGATGCGCGCGAAGATGTTGGTGTCGTCATAAGGCTGGGTTGCGTCGATCGGCATTCACACGACTCCGCTTGACCGGATGCAGGTCTGCGCTACCACCTGACGATGTGAGCGACGAGACCCCCGAGAGCCTGATTCCGTACGACGAGATCGTGCAAGACGCATTGCGGGCCGTGGTCGGTCGCGTCCTCGGCGAAGTCGAGCATTCGGGCGGCCTGCCCGGCGGCCATCATTTCTACATCACATTCAAGACCAAGGCGCCTGGGGTCTCCATCCCCAAGCATTTGGCCGAGCGTTTCCCGGACGAAATGACGATCGTCATCCAGCATCGCTTCTGGGACTTGAAGGTCGAAGCGGAATCCTTCTCCGTCGGGCTGTCCTTCGGCGGGGTACCGGCGACCCTCCACGTGCCTTTTGCGGCGGTGACTCAGTTCCACGATCCCGCCGTCGAATTCGCCCTGACGTTCCATGCGGATGCCGCGGAAGTTCCGCCCGAGGAGCATGAGGAAGCGGAAAACGATCCGTCCGCGGCCACAGGCGAGGAAAAAGCGCCCGACGACGGCTCGAACGTCGTGAACGTGGACTTCACCCGCAAGAAGTGACTTGCCGCCCCGGACTTGATCCGGGGTCCGCCTTCCTTAAAGCGCGCACCGAGCGAATGCCGGGCGCCCGGCATGACGAAAGAGGATTCCATGCCCAGCACGACGACGCGCACCGAGACCGACAGCTTCGGTCCCATCGAAGTCCCCGCGGACGCTTATTGGGGCGCCCAGACCGAGCGGTCGATCGAGAACTTTCCCTTCGGCCCGCGCGAGCAGATGCCGCTAGAGATCGTTCATGCGCTGGGCTTTATCAAGCAGGCCGCGGCGCGGGTGAATGCGCGGCTCGCGGGTCTCGATCCAAAGATCGCCGAGATGATCCAGCAGGCTGCCGCCGAAGTGGCCCGCGGCGATCTCGACAATCAATTCCCGCTCGTCATCTGGCAGACAGGATCCGGCACGCAGTCCAACATGAACGCCAATGAGGTGATCGCGGGCCGCGCGAACGAGATCATGACCGGCAAGCGGGGCGGCAAAGAGCCGGTCCACCCCAACGATCACGTCAACAAGAG
>JBKPJK010000325.1:0-2585 GCA_046730635.1 Pseudomonadota bacterium
GTTCCAGTGTTGCTGATGCTCGCCCTCGCGCTGATCCCAGCGTGCCGCCAGCAAGCCGCGGGAACGATCAGCGTGACCGTGATCGGCGATGCGCCAAAAATCGCGGACCCGGCGCGCGGTCGTTTGACGATGCCCGACGCCATCTTGCTCCAGAATGTCGCTCAAGGCCTCGTCAGTTTCGATGCGAGCGGCAACATCGTCGGCGGCCTCGCGGAACGATGGAACGTCAGCGATGACGGCCTGAGTTACATCTTCCGGATAGCGTCGACGAACTGGCCCGACGGCAAGAAGGTGACCGCCGAACAGGTCGCCAAGATCCTGAAGCGTCAGATCGGCGCCCGCAGCAAGAACGAGCTGAAGGATACGCTCGGCGCGGTCGAAGATATCGTCCCGATGACGGACCGGGTCATCGAGATCCGGCTGCTGGCACCACGGCCGAACCTGCTCGCTCTTCTGGCCCAGCCGGATCTCGCGATCATCCAGCATGGCGGAGGTACCGGGCCGTTCACCGCCACGGTGGCCGACAAGGCCACCGATCAGCTTCGGCTCACTCGGAAGATCCTCGCTTCCGACGACGCGGAAGCGACCAAGGAGGAAGTTCTGCTGAGCGGCGCTCCGGTCGCCCAGGCGGTCCAAGCATTCGCGGATGGCAAGACTGACCTTGTCCTCGGCGGGACGTTCACCGACTTGCCCTTCGCCCGGCGATTGAAGCTGCCGCGCGACAGCCTTCAGTTCGACCCCGCCTCGGGACTGTTCGGCCTGATTCCTCTTCGCAGCGACAATCATCTCGACAATCCCGAGGTGCGCCGCCTGCTGAGCCAGGCGATCGATCGCGATCAGGTCATCTCTGCACTCGGGATCCCCGGGCTGCTGCCCCGCGCCACCTTGCTCGACGCGGGTCTCGATCAGCTTCCTGCGCCGGTTGCCCCGGCCTGGCTCGGAACTCCGCTCGCCGATCGCATCACCGGTCTTCGGGCCGAAGCGGACCGAATTTACGGCTCGACGAAGCCGACGCTCAGCATCGCTCTGCCCCAAGGCCCCGGCGCCGACGTGCTCCTCGCCATCGTTTCCCGGTCGTGGGGAGCCTTGGGCTTCATTGTCCAGCGCGCGCCTGATGCAGCTTCGGCGGATTTCGCACTGATCGACGAGGTGGCGCCGAGCTCTTCGGCGGCCTGGTTCGTTCGTCGCTTCCGTTGCGACGCTGCCGCAATCTGCGACCCGGACGCCGACAAGCTGATCGAAGCGGCGCGCCAGACGCCGGTGCCGCAGCAACGTTATGCCCTGCTCCAGCAGGCTGCGTCCCGGATCGACGATGCCCAGCTGTTCCTGCCGATCACCGCTCCCGTGCGCTGGTCGCTTGTGGGTCGCCGCATACAGGGGTTTGCGGGGAACCGCTTCGCGATTCACACGCTCACCAACCTGCAGCAACGGCCAGCTACGGGAAGCCAATAATGGATACGCCGGCAGACGAGAAATTGCCTTTTCCGGGCCTCGGCACGGACCCTCAGTCCGTCCGCCAACGGGTCGAGGCGATGGAACGCGTGCTGGAGCGCCTCGTCACCATCCCTGGGACCAAGCAGAGCGTGGGGCTCGACGTCATCCTCGACGTCGTCCCAGTCGTAGGCGACATCGCGGCCGCCGCGCTCGGGAGCTACATCGTCTGGGAAGCCAAGAACCTCGGAATGTCGAAGTGGCAGATGGCCCGCATGACCGGCAACGTCGGCGTGAACTGGTTGCTGGGTCTGTTCTCGGTGATCCCGATCGTCGGCGTGATCCCAACCCTGTTCTTCCGCTCCAACAGCCGCAATCTGAAGATCATCAAGAAGCATCTCGAGAAGCATCATGCGGCCGCGGCGACAATCGACGCCGAGTCAACGAAGGTTGGCTAGTAGGCCCCGTCAATCCCAGGTCCATTCGATGTCCACGTCGTCAGGTACCGGCCTTCCGTAACGGTCCGTGGCCGGCCGATAGACGAAGCGCTGCTCGATCAGGCGGCAGGTCAGCACATCGAGCTCGGGCACGCCGCTCGAGCGAGTCACTCGGCATCCTGTCACACGGCCGTTCACGCTGACCGTCCCTCGCATGCCGACAGTGCCCCCTATCCCCGCCCTAGCGAGATGCCGTGGATAATCTCTCGGGGTGATATCGCCCGACAAAAGCTCGAGATCGTGGCCGCCGCGACCTGATCCGCCCAGGCCCAATCCGCCAGTTCCGCCTCCCGCTCCACTGCCGTGCGCCGGACCGGTGCCCGTGCCGCCGCCCGACGGCGGGAGGCTCGGGCGCAATGGCACGATCGGAGCGACCGAAGGCGCAGCGTGCGCCGGCTTGGGGCCGGGGGAACCGCCCGGCGGCGCAGGCTCCGCCTTCGGCGCCGCGGCCGCTTCCTTGGCGCGTTTGGGCTCGGTCTTGGGCGGGATGGGCTTGGGCGGGGGCGGAGGGAGAGCGAAATCGATCAATCGCTGGACAACCTCAGCGCGACGCCCGACCGGCACTCGCAGACCCATCAGCAGGCCGACGCCCAGCGCAAGCTCAACGCAAAGGACCGCGGCGAGCGCAAAGGCGCGCTCCCGCGGTCTCCCTAGTCT
>JBKPJK010000326.1:0-3501 GCA_046730635.1 Pseudomonadota bacterium
GTCGTCGCAGTCACGCTCCTGACCAGCCTGGATGAGAGGGACCTTCACGACATCGGCATGCACGGATCGACCGCCGACCAGGTCGCGCGCCTCGCGTGGGTGGCGCGGGATTCCGGAGTGGACGGGATCGTCTGTTCCGGCGCCGAAGTCGCCGCTGCTCGCGATGCGTGGCCGGAAGCCTTCTTCGTGGTACCGGGCGTGCGGCCGACCGGCGGCGACGTCGGGGACCAGAAACGCGTTGTCACGCCGCGTCAGGCGCTCGACGACGGCGCATCGGTTCTGGTCATCGGCCGCCCCATCACCAGCGCGTCCGACCCTGCGCAGGCAATCCGCGACATCGCCGCGAGCTTGAAGAAAGAGACGATCGAATGAGTTGGCTAAGCCGAGTCCGCAGCGGCATCCCGTTCCTGCCGAAACGCCAGACGGTGGAGAACCTCTGGCACAAGTGCAGCAAGTGCGGGACGATGGTCTTCGTCAAGGAGTGGGAGGAGAATTACAGCGTCTGCCCGCGCTGCGATTTCCACGACCGCATCGGGCCCACGAAGCGCTTCGAGCAATTGTTCGACGCAGCCGAATATGAGGTGCTGCCCGCGCCCGAAGTGCGTGAGGATCCGCTCCGCTTCCGCGATACCAAGCGCTACACCGACCGCCTGAAGACCGCCCGCACCGCCAAT
Organism: Pseudomonadota bacterium; assembly: GCA_046730635.1. Taxonomy (GTDB): domain Bacteria; phylum Pseudomonadota; class Alphaproteobacteria; order Sphingomonadales; family Sphingomonadaceae; genus Sphingomicrobium. The sequence continues at coordinate 675 of JBKPJK010000326.1, forward strand.
GGCGAGCGCGATGCGCTCGTCAACGCCAGCGGCAAGCTGGACGGCCGAGACGTCATCATTGGCGTCCAGGACTTCGGCTTCATGGGCGGATCGATGGGGATTGCGGTCGGTGCCGCTTTCCTTGCGGGTGTCCGGGCGGCGATCGAGGAGAATGCGCCCTACATCCTCTTCACGGCGGCCGGCGGCGCACGCATGCAGGAAGGCATTCTCTCGCTGATGCAGATGCCCCGCACCACCGTGGCCCTGGCCGAGCTGAAGGAGGCCGGCCTGCCCTATGTCGTGGTGCTAACCGACCCGACGACGGGGGGAGTCACCGCTTCCTATGCGATGCTCGGCGACATCCAGCTCGCGGAGCCGGGAGCGCTGATCGGCTTCGCCGGCCAACGCGTGATCGAACAGACGATCCGGGAGAAGCTGCCGGAGGGCTTCCAGCGCGCGGAATATCTCCTCGAGCACGGCATGATCGACATGGTCGTTCCGCGCAGCCAGCTGAGGGAGAAGCTCGCCCTGCTCGTCTCCTACCTGGCGCCGGAGTCGAAGAAAGCGGCCTGATGGCCGACTTCGCACGCTCTACCCATCCCGACGTCCAGGCGCAGCTCGACCGGCTCTCGAAGCTCTCGCCTGCCGGCGACCGGCTCGGCCTCGATCGGATCCTCGAGTTGCTCGACCGGCTTGGGCGGCCGCAGGACCAGCTCCCGCCGGTCATCCATGTCGCCGGCACCAACGGCAAGGGCTCGACGGTGGCATTTCTCCGCGCTGCCCTCGAAGCATCCGGCCACGAGGTTCACGTCTTCACCAGCCCGCACCTCGTGCGCTTCAACGAGCGCATTCGCGTCGCCGGTCGCCTGATCGACGACGAGACGCTCGCGACGCTGCTGACCGAGGTGCTCGACGTGAGCGCGGGGATCGAGCCGAGTTTTTTCGAGGTCTCGACCGCGGTAGCGCTCGTCGCATTCGCGAGGACACCCGCGGATGCATGCATCCTCGAGGTCGGCCTCGGCGGACGGCTCGACGCGACCAACGTCGTCGAGCGGCCGCTCATCACGGCAATCGCCAACCTCGCGCTGGATCACCAGCAATTCCTCGGCAACGGCCTCACCGATATCGCCGCCGAGAAGGCTGCGATCGCCAAGCCTCGAGTGCCGCTCGTCACGCAGCTTTATCCGCCGGACGTGGCCGCGCGCGTCGGCGAGGTTGCGCGCGAGAAGGACGCGCAGTGGCTGCCTCGCGGAGCGACCTGGGATGCGATCGTCCGGCAAGGAAAGCTCCGATACCAGGACGAGCAGGGAACGCTCGATCTTCCCCTGCCCCGCCTTCCCGGCCGTCACCAGGCCATGAATGCAGCGCTGGCGATCGCAATTCTTCGTCATCAGAACGTGCTCAAGGTCCCAACGAGTGCGCTAAGCGCGGCGATGGGTTGGGCGGACTGGCCCGCACGGCTCCAGCGCCTCGCGCCCGGCCCGCTGGTCGGCGGCCGCGAGGTCTGGCTCGACGGCGGCCACAATCCGTCCGCGGCAAGGCAGGTGGCCGCGCACGTCAAGCATCATTTCGACGACGGCAAGCCGCTGCACATGGTCTTCGCGAGCCTGGCCACCAAGGACCCGCCCGGCATGCTCGAGCCGTTCAAGGACCTTCTCGCACGGGTTCATACCGTCGCCATTCCGGACCACGCCAGTTTCGCGCCGAGCGACCTCATCGAAGTCGCGGAAGAACTCGGATTCGCAGCCGACGCGCACGACAGCGTCGAGGAGGCGCTCCGCGCGATACCGGCCGACGCACGCGTGCTGATCTTCGGTTCGCTTTATCTGGCCGGGCAGGTTTTGGCCGCCAACGACCAGGTGCCGGATTAGGCCTTCGCGGGTTCGTCCACTTTCGCTGCGGTCCCGACCTCGGCCCTCCGTCCTTCGGCCGAAACGCGCATCCATTCGAGAATGACGAACAGCACCGCAAAGGCGCCGGCCGCCGCCGTCCAGCGGAACACGGTGGCATAGCCATAGGTGTCGAACGCTTCGCCAGCGATCCCGCGACCGCGCGATCCGATCAGGAAGGTCAGCGACGACAGCAACGCATATTGGACCGCGGTGAAGCGCTTGCTGACGATACCGGACAGGTAAGCGACGAACGACGCGCCGGCGATACCGGTCGAGATATTCTCGTACGAGATCGCAAGCAGCAACCGGACCATGCGCTCATCGAAGCCGAACAGTCCGAACATCTGGGTCAGGCCGACGGTGCCGGCGACGGCATCCAGCCTCAATCCGCCCTCGGCGAGGTCGGCGTAGACGAAGTTGCCGAAGACGGGGAGGATCGCGCCGATCAGCACGGTCGGCAACCGCCCGACCCGCGCGAAGAGATAGCCGCCGAGAGCGATGCCGAGCATCGTCATGAAGATGCCGAACACCTTGGAGGCGAACGCCACCTCGTCCTTCGAATAATGAAGGAAGTCGAGGTAGAAGGGGAAAGCGAAGCTCGACCAGATATTGTAGCAGAGCGTGTAGGTCAGGATCAGGCCGATCACGATCAGCACGCCCCAGGCGAGGCGGCCGGCAAGCTCGCTCAACGGTGCGACCAGCGCCACGTAAAGGTGATTCATCGCAGTGCGGCCGCTGGTGTGCGTCTTGTCCTCTTTCTTCAGAACATAACGTTCACGGTCACGAAGGTAATTCAGGACCGACGCGACGATCAGCGGCACGATTACCGTCGCGAAGATGATCCAGGGCGCATAATGTTTGGTGAAATCGGCAACGGACGGCTGCTTCTCGCCGGGCGCGGTGGTCAGCATCGAGAACATGAAGTGCCCGATGGTGAAGATCGCCCAGGCCCAGCT
>JBKPJK010000327.1:0-2843 GCA_046730635.1 Pseudomonadota bacterium
CCGCGATCATCCACATGATCGTATCCGCGACCTGCGGAGCGATCCGGTGACGATGGACGTCCCACCACGGCCGCGCATGCCTGAGGAAGCGGCGCTGCTGCTCCACGTCGAGCCCTTGCCACAGCTTGTGACTGTGCGGACGAAGGCTATCCACGGCCGCGCGCCAACCGACGTCCGCGCTTCGCCGCCTGAGCCATCGCCAGAGCTCGCGCACGCTGCCCGTCGGAATGTCTTCCCACTGGATCGGCGCAGGTTCGAAGGCGGCGTGGCCTCGAGGCACTAGACCGCGCCTCGACACGGCGAGGATCTGCCCGCGATGACCCGCCGCGTTGAGCGACAAAACGAGATCGACCATGGTGAGGCCGGTGCCGACCAGTAGAGCGGGTTCGCTGCTGTCCGCCAGTGCGAGAACCGCAGCCTGAGCCTCCTTCCCCCACGGATCCCTCACGAACCGAGGCCCCGCCTCGGAGAACGCCTGGAGGCCCTCCGGCTCCTGGTTGCCGATCGCGAGCACGACTCCTCGCGCCTCGACGGGTTCACCGTCGTCGAGCTCGACCCGCCAACCCGCACTCTCGCGAATAGCCGCCGTCGCGGTTGCGGCCATCGTGCAAACGTGGCCGCTGCCAACGGCTTCGTCGAGAATGTCTCCCAGATAGGAAGCGAAAGAGCGCCGCTCCGCGAAGCCCGCGGGCTCGCCGCCTTCGCTCGCGAAGCGCTTCGCAAAGTCATCCGGTTCTTCCACCCAGGCGCTCATCTTGTCGGCGCGGACATTGAGCAGGTGGACAGGTTCGGTCGTGGAATAGGCGACGCCCTTTCCAACGCGGCCGCTGCCGTCGATCAGGACCGAAGATACGCCGCGGCGCGCAAGCTGCGCAGCGATGATCGTTCCGGAAAAGCCGCCCCCGATGATTGCGACCGGAACCCGGTCAGATTTCATAGTCTGGCCAGCTGTCGGGGTCGGCCGCTCCGGCTTTGCGGCTTTGGATATGGTCGTAGATACGCGCGACCGTCTTCCCCGCGGTATCGGTGAACCACCCCGGTACCGCCGCATGCACCATCGCGGCGCAGCCTGCCCCGATCAGCTCGGCGCCAATCTTGACTGCGCCGACGCCGTGGCCTCCCCAGGTCATCCCGAGCGAGCGCGGGTGCTCCACGAATAGCCGTTGTACCATTCCCTGTCTCTCCGGGCTCCTGTGATGGTTGGTCGCCATGGCCCCTTCCTCGAAAATTCTGGCGACCCCGACAGGATTCGAACCTGTGGCCCTCAGATTAGGAATCTGATGCTCTATCCTGCTGAGCTACGGGGTCGCGCGACACCGGAATAGGGGCTCGCGCCTACGCAATCAATTGAGCTGGTTCGGCGGCGTAACCGGAAGCGGCAACGGCGCGACGGGGACTCCGTCGTCGACCAACGACTTTGCCTGCTCCAGCGTCGCTCGGCCGTGAACTTGCTCGTGCTCGATCTCGCCGTCGTGCATCGCGCGCGCCTTGTCGGCGAATTCGTCTCCGACCCACTTCGAATGCTTGAGCATCTCCGCCTGCATCGCGGCAAGCTTGGCCAACGGACTGTCCGAACCCTTTCTGGGCACTCGCGGAGCCATCGGCGCTTTCGCGACTTTGGCGGATTGGCACAACGGACATATCACCAGCCCAGCCGCCCGCTGCTCGTCGAAATCGGCGCCGGACCGGAACCAGGCCTCGAACGTGGTACAGCCTTCGTCGCACTGGAGATCGAAAACGATCATATCGTCACCGCATCCGGAATAGGCCGGCGGTGATTAAGGGCAGGTATGCGCGATCGAACGTCGGAGATCCGCTTGAGATCGACGTCCGCGAACCCGACCCCCGTCTCCTCGCCCATGTCGAGAAGCACTTCGCCCCACGGGTCGACGACGAGAGAGTGACCGAACGTATTCCGGCCATCCTCATGGTGACCCACCTGGGCCGCGGCGACGACGTAGAGACCCGCTTCGATCGCGCGAGCCCTCAACAAAACGTGCCAGTGCGCTAGACCCGTCGGGACGGTGAAGGCCGCGGGCACGGCGATCACATCGGCACTGGCCTCCGCAATTCGCGCGAACAGCATCGGGAAGCGCAGATCATAGCAAATGGTGAGGCCGAGCTTCCCGACGGGGGTTCCGTTGACCAGGACCACCCCCTGCCCGGCCGAATAAACGTTCGACTCGCGCCAGCTTTCGCCCGTTGGCAGATCGACGTCGAACAGGTGCATCTTGTCGTATCTCGCTCGGACCTGCCCCTCCCGATCGATCACGTAGCTGCGGTTTGCGACCTTTCCGTCTTCCGCAAGCACCGCGAGCGATCCGATCGAGAGCCAGATGTGGTGCCGCTTTGCCGCTTCGCGAACCGCGGCAAGGACGGGGTCGTTCTCCTCGCGGCGCAAGTTAGCCATCGCTCGCGAGCTGTCCCGGTCGAGAAGTCCGGACATTTCAGGCGTGAACAGCATCTCAGCCCCGCCGGACGCTGCTTTCTCTACCGCGGCCACCAGCGCCCGAGCGTTCGCCTCCGGATGAATGCCGGTGGTGGACTGGAACAGGGCGATCTTGGTCATGCCGCCTTCAACAACCGGTCGAGCTGCCCGTCCCGCTCCAGTGCCACAAGGTCGTCGCAGCCGCCGACATGATGATCACCGATGAAGATCTGCGGAACGGTCGTTTTCCCCCTCGCCCGCTCGACCATCAGCTGCTTCGACTCACCGCCGAAGTCGACCGCGATCTCCTTATACTCGACACCCTTGGACTCCAGCAGCAGCTTTGCCCGCCAGCAATAGGGACAGAAGGTCTTGGTGTAGATCTCAACGACAGGCACTAGGCGCTCCTTTGCCT
>JBKPJK010000328.1:0-2305 GCA_046730635.1 Pseudomonadota bacterium
GCGTTGGAGAGACTGGGATAGCGCGGTGCTCCTGCGAAGGCAGGAGCCCAGACGTTCTTATTGGGACTGGGTCCCTGCCTTCGCAGGGACGCGAGGAGCGACATGGCAGACGCAGGGCAACAGCGCGGACAAAGGGGCGACCTGACGCAGGGCAGCATCGGACCGACTCTGCTCAAGTTCGCGCTGCCGACGCTGGCTTCCTCGATCCTCCAGTCATTGAACGGCACCGTCAACGCGATCTGGGTCGGCCGTTTCCTCGGCGAAGGCGCGCTGGCCGCGACGTCGAACGCGAACATGGTGATGTTCCTGCTGACGGCGTTCGTCTTCGGATTCGGAATGGCTTCGACCATCCTGATCGGCCAATATTGGGGACGGAGGGACGTCGGTGAGGCGCGGCGGATTTTCGGAACGGCGGGCGGATCCTTCCTGCTCGTGACGATCGTGATCGCGATCGCCGGCTATTTGCTGTCGCCGTCGATCCTAAAGCTGCTCGGCACGCCGGGCGATGCGGCAGCGCTCGCGCTCGCCTATCTGCGAGTGATTTTCCTCGCGATGCCTGCGCTGTTGCTGCTCACCTTGCTGATGATGGCGCTGCGGGGGGCAGGGGACAGCCTGACGCCGCTCTGGTTCATGATGGTCGCGGTGATTCTCGACGGCGGCCTCAACCCGGTCTTCATCCTCGGCCTCGGTCCCGCGCCGAAGATGGGCATTGCGGGCTCGGCGACCGCGACGCTCATCGCCAATTACGCGGCGCTGATCGGCCTCGTCTGCTACATGTACATTCGCGACCTGCCGCTCCGCCTGCGCGGACGCGAACTGCTCTGCCTGATCCCGCGCTGGAACATATTGAAGACGATCGTCGTCAAGGGCCTGCCCATGGGCATCCAGATGATCGTCATTTCCGTCTCTGCCCTCGCGCTGATCGGGCTCGTCAACCACCAGGGCGTCGATACGACGGCCGCATTCGGCGTCGCTCTGCAGCTGTGGACCTACGTCCAGATGCCGGCGATGGCGCTGGGCGCGGCGGTCAGCGCGATGGCGGCGCAGAACATCGGCGCCGGAAAATGGGACCGCGTCGCCGCGATCACGCGCTCCGGCGTGGGCTATACCGTCCTGATCACCTCCGTTCTCATCGTCATCCTGACGCTGGCGGATCGGAGCGTGCTCGCGTTGTTCATGGGCGGAAGCAGCCCCGCGCTTCCGATTGCGCGCCATATTCACCTGCTCGCGACGTGGAACTTCGTGCTGTTCGGCGTGACGATGGTGCTGATCGGTACGGTGCGCGCCAACGGGGCCGTGTGGCCGCCTCTCATCATCCTCGTGATCGGCCTCATCCCGGTACGCTTCGGTTGGATCTTCGGGACCGAGCAGTGGCTTGGTGCGGATGCGCTGTGGACGAGCTTTCCGATTAGCTCGTTCGTGAACTTGGCGTTGGCGGCGGGCTATTATTGGAAAGGCGGTTGGCGAAAAGCGCACATGCGCGTCGAAGAGTGCCCCGACGAGGAGGAATGCACCGAAGAGGCGCTCGCGACGCGCGAGCCCGGCGGCGCGCTCAATCCGGCCGGCTAGCTTCCCTCGGGGCCGCCACCCGAATGGCCTGCGGAACCGCCCAGGCATCGAACGGCGTTTCGGGCCCCAGCTCTCCGTCGATCGATACGCGCATGCGAGGCCGCGTCTCGATCCGCAGCCGTCGGCCCCTGAACTCGCGAACGACCTGCTCCCGCGCTGGATGCTTGATCATGCTCGCCAGATAGCTCCAGCCGAGCCTGGTCAAGCTTCGGCCCTCGACGGCCTGAACGATGATCTCGCCGCTCTCCAGCTGGGCATTTTCGATCAATTCGATGCCGCCGTGGAAGCGTCCGTTCGCAATCCTCGCTTCGGTCGTCCACAGACTATGCTTTCGCTCTCCATCGTCGACGAGCAGGCGAAAAGCCTTGAAGCTGGCTGCCGACCAACCCGCCCAAAGGAGATAGCCGAGCCGACCGAAGCTCTTCTTCAATGTGCGCGGGACGGTCTGCGCGACGACGGGCGCCAAGCCGAGGGCCGCATTGTTGAGGAAATAGTCGCCGTCGATCGCTGCGAGATCGATCTTGCGAACCTCTCCCGATCGGATCGTCTCGACCGCGCCCTCCAGATCCAGCGGGATTCCGAGCGTCCGCGCGAAGCTGTTCGCAGTCCCGAGCGGCAACAGGGCAAAGACGGTGTCGCTTCCGAGGAAATGGTCCACGGCTTCAGACAAGGTGCCGTCCCCACCTCCGACGATCACCATCGGTGCGCTCTCCACTGCGGTGCGAACTTCCGACGG
>JBKPJK010000329.1:0-4741 GCA_046730635.1 Pseudomonadota bacterium
CGGCGATGACTCCCGTCTGCTCGGCAAGCGGGATGAACGTGTTTGGAAGCCGCATTCCATCGCGCGAATGGTTCTACCTCAGCAAAGCTTCCGCACCGCAAACTTCGCCCGTGACGAGGCTCATCTGTGGTTGGTAAGCGAGCAAGAAGTCCCCGCGTTGGACGGCTTCGGTTAGCGCTTTCTCGGTTTCGATCTTTTCCTGGTGCTCGGACGCGAGCTTGGCATTGAACAGGCAGTGCTGGCCGCCCCCCGCCGATTTCGCGCGATACATTGCGATGTCCGCGGCGCGCATGAGCGCTTCGATGCTGGTGCCGTGATCGGGCGAGATCGCAACGCCGATCGAGGCTCCTATGTCGACGCTGTGGGCGCAAAGCTCGAAAGGCTCGGAGATCGCAAGCACCACTCGGCGAGCGATCCGTTCGATATCGTCGGCGGATTGGATCTCCGGAAAGAACATCGTGAATTCGTCGCCGGCGAGCCTCGCGAGGAGCGGCCGCTGGCGAGCGTTCCCGTTGAACTCGGCGTTGACCACGACGCGAAGTCGGTTCGCAACCATGATCAACAGCTGATCGCCCCGCGCGTGCCCAAGGCTGTCGTTGACGCACTTGAACCGGTCGAGGTCGACGAAAAGCATCGCCGAATTGGAGCCTTCGAGCGCTTCGCCGAGGAGCTTGTCGGCTTCGGAGCGGAAGTGCAGCCGATTGGGCAGCGACGTCACTGGATCGTACATGCCGAGCGCATGCGCATTTTCGATGGAAGCGCGAACCTCGGCAAACAGCGAATCCACCGCTTGGGCAAGCTTTGGCATCGAGCGGCGCACGCTCGGTGGCGCGGGGGAGACAAGGTCCCCATCCTCGACGGCGAGCAGGCGATCACTGAGCGCGGCGAGCGCGCGGGCGCTCTCGCTGTTGGGGCGTTCCGACGCGATATAGCTGATGAGAAGACAGAATGTGCCGGCGGCGAAAGACGCGACGATCTTCTCGTCGAGCTCCTTCAGGTAGAGAAGCGCGCTCAGTGAAAATATGAAGGACGCCAAGCCAGCGGCACACGACAGAATCGCGTTGCTGATCTTCTGGGCCGTGCCTGCTTTCATTGGTCTCGGTGCGCCCCGCCTGGCGGCAAGCCCGCCTTACGCACCTGCGTTAAAGAAGATGGGTTAAGAAAAAGTCATCGGCGCTTCAAAATGATATACAGACTTCCCCCTCCGCCGTGACGCCGGTGCGCCCCTCGTACGGCGGCGATCTGCCCCGCATGACGTGAGGCGGCAAGCCAGTCATGCACCGCAGCGCGGATCTTCCCGCATTGAACAGGCGGCTCCCCGACGCGGTGATGGCCTGTGATCAGCAGCAACACCCGATTGCCGCGCGCGATCGCCTGTTCCAGCCCACGATCGATCGACCGCCAGGCGGTATCGAGATTCATGCCGTGGAGATCGAGGACCCGGTCAGGCTCGATGTCGCCTGATCGCAGCCGTCGATCCCAGGTCCCGTCGAGAGTCATTCCATGATGAGGGACTGGCGCCGCCACCTTCTGAGGCTGCGGCGTCGTCGGCTTCGGGAGAAGCTTCGCGACGACTTTCCGCGGTTGCTCCGCCAAGCTTTTCGGCTGGATCTTCTCACGGGAGAGTGGCGAAATCGTCGCCGTCACCCTCGCCCAGAGTTCAACCTCCTCAGGGCTGAGCTGCCGCACGCGCCGCCACCCCCTTCGGCAGCAAAAGCAATGCCTGTCCCGAGGCGGACATTCCGCCGGCCGTTGCAGTCGCCTCGGGCCCCCCACCCCAGAAAGTGTCGAAACGGTTCGGGCCCTTGATGGCGCCGCCTACGTCTTGCGCGACCCAGAAGCCGTTCGCTTCGGGACGATCGACAGTCAGGAATACCGGCGCTCCGAGCGGCGTGAAATTGGGGTCCGCGGCGACCGTGCCATGTGGAGTGATGGCCAAGCCGAGCGAGCCGAGCGGCGGTCCGGTAAGCTCCTTGAAGAAGATATACGACAGGTTTTCCCGCATCAGCTCACGACCTTGTTCGGGATTGACCCGAAGCCAGTCCTTGATCGACTGCATGTTCGCACCGCCAGGCGGCAGAATCCCGCGTTCGCGAAGCAACCGCCCGATCGCGACATAGTCGCGGCCATTCTGATTGTCGTAGCCGATCCGCATGACGCTTCCGTCAGGCAGGCGCAGTTCGCCCGAGCCCTGGATCTCGATGAAGAAGAGTTCGATCGGGTCGGCCGCCCAGGCGACCTCGAGTCCTTTGTTGGCGAGTGCACCGTCCTCGATCTCGGCTCGGCTGTAGTAAGCGACGCACGTGCCGGTCTCGTCGATCCGGCCTCGCCCGGTCGTGCCGTCGGGCCTGCTACAGCGCACCAGGTCCGGCGGCGTCCGGTAGACGGGTACCGTGTACCCCTGCGCAGGAGTGCGCGAGCCGGCGGTTTCCGGGATATAATATCCGGTGGCGAACGCCTTGCCGTCGCTCACGCGAACCCAATCGAAGCTATCGCGGAAGAACGCCGCCGCATTGCCCGGCACAACATTCCGTGCGGCTGCGCAGACGCCTGCCCAATCGGCCCCGTAGGTCAACAGCGATTTGTCCTCGCGCCGTTGAAGCGCGGGACAGCTGATCAGGAACGCCTGCAAGGCGCGGGCGGCGGAGGCTTCGTCGAGCGAAACCGGCGCTGGAACGACCATGATCCCTGCCGCCCTGGCATTCGCGGGAGGTGGCGGCGGCGGCGCAACCGGGGGTGGCAAAACGGTAGGCGGAGGCGGCGCCGGAGTCACCTGAACGGTCTTGGCGCAGGCTGCGATGAGGAGGAACGATGCGAGCGCGAACGCCCGTGCAGCGAACCTCACTCTTCCTCGTCGGTCTCGATCAGAACCCAGTTCGGGTCGCGTGAGCTGATGTCGCGCCGGAAGGTCCAGAGGTCACGCGTCTGGACTGCATCACTGAGCGAGCCGGCCACGACCTGACCATCGGCATTGCGGGTGACTGCGGCAATGTCGGCCTCGAATCTCACCGTGAGTATGGCGGCGCTTCGCTCGGCGGAAGCTTCGGAAATCACTGCCTGATCGATCGCGACCAGGCGGTTGTCGAGGGTCAGTCCCTCTGCCTTCCGCTGTTCGATTGCGCCGGTAAACGTCTCATAGACGTGGTCGTCGACGTGCGGTCGAAGCGTGTCCGCGTCGCCCTTCCAGAAGGCTTCCAGGATCAACCGATAGGCGGCCTTGGCCCCCTCAAGGAAGCGCGCCACGTCGAATGTCGGATCCGCCGCCAGGATGGCACGCACGCCCGGACCTGCCGTCGGGACGAAAGCCATGTCTCCAGCGTCGACCGGCGCAACCGGAGTTGCCGCAGGCCGGGTCACGCGCGGTTCGACTCGCGGTTCTGATTCGGCGGCCTTGGGGATCGGCTGATGCTGCTCGTGCCCCGTTCGCTCGCCCAATACGCTGTAGAGGCGGAGCCCAACAAACAGAGCAACCAGCGCGAGGATGACGATAACGGCCAAGCTTTGCGATCCTATTCCAAACGGAACACCAACATAGTGCCCGACACGTAAATATTCCAACACCACCCAACGCACGAGGCGCCATTGCGCCCCATATTCGCGACTGCTAGTCGCCTGAGCCAACGCGCCGCGACCTAAGCGGCTCCCATCCAGCATAATGCTCTGCAAGGAAATCAGTAAAATGGCGGATCAGGAACCGACCACCGGCGGAAATGGCTCGGGACAGAATGGGGGCGATCCCCAGGTCACGATCATCGCCCAATATATCAAGGATTTATCGGTCGAGAATCCGAGCGCTCCGCAAGTTTATCAGTGGCAGGTCCAGCCCAGCCTGGATGTCCAGTTCAACATCAACGTGCAAACTGCGGCCGACGACGTCCACGAGGTCGCTCTCAAGGTCGAGGTGACCGCGCGATCGGAGAACGGGGTCCATTTCGTCGTCGATCTGACCTACGCCGGGCTTTTCGGCCTTCGCAACGTGCCGCCAGAAGCGCTGCAGCCATTCCTTTTGATCGAAGCTCCGCGGCTGGTGTTCCCGTTCGCACGCCAGATCGTGGCGGAAGCGGTGAGCAACAGCGGTTTCCCCCCTCTCCTGCTCGATCCGATCGACTTTACCGCTGCTTACATGGCGCAGCTCCAGGCGCAGCAGGAGGGCGGCAGCGGCCAAGAAACGCCGTCCGAGACGCCGAGCGAAGCCTGAGCCGCTCGCTCCGTAAGGCCCTATGAACCTCGCCCGGTCGCTGGGATCCGTCGGCGGCCTGACCTTGGTCAGCCGCGTCCTGGCGCTGGTCCGGGACACTCTGCAGGCCAGCTACGTCGGCGCAAGTTTCGCGTCCGACGCTTTCTTCGTCGCGTTCCGGCTTCCCAACATGTTCCGCGCCTTGTTCGCGGAGGGCGCCTTTTCGGCTGCATTCATACCGATGTTCAACCGGAAGGTCGGCGAAGCGGACGACGTGTCCGCAGGCTTGCGGTTTGCGGAGCAGACGCTCGCCATCCTTTTGCCCGTGCTGCTCGTCTTCACGGTGCTGATGCTCATCGCTGCGTGGCCGATCACCTGGGGCCTTTCGGGCGGGTTCAAGAACCCGACGCACGAGCAATTCGCGTTCGCGGTGATGCTGTCGCGGATCACGATTCCCTATCTGATGCTGATCAGCCTCGCGTCGCTCCTCGGCGGGATCCTCAATTCGCTGCACAAATTCTGGGTCAATGCCGCGGCGCCGATCCTTCTCAACATCTCGATGAT
>JBKPJK010000330.1:0-2295 GCA_046730635.1 Pseudomonadota bacterium
ACGGATAGCCGCTCTGAAGCAGCCCCGAGACCGGGCCGCGAAGCTTCGGAGGAATGGTCTCCATGACCAGGCTCGCGCCCAGTCCCCATTCGCCGCCCATCGCGACCCCGAACAGGAAGCGTAGGACGAGCAGGCTGGTTAGCGATGGAGCGAAGCCGGACGCGAACTCGAACAGCGAGAAAAGGATGATGTCGGCCATGAGCACCGGCCGCCGTCCGAAATGCTCGGCGAGCCAGCCGAAGACGAACGCGCCGATCGGGCGCGCGGCGAGGGTCAGGAAGATCGCCGCGGAGACGCTTTTGATGTCCGTCGAAAATTCGGCGGCGATGGCCTTCAACATGAAGACCATGAGGAAGAAGTCAAACGCGTCGAGCGTCCACCCGAGATAGCTGGCCCAGATCGCGCTGCGCTGCGACGGGTCGAGCGACTTCAGATCCGCGATTAAGCTCATGCACTGCTCCTCCCGAGAGGCGCACCTAGTGGCAAGCGCTTGGCTGCTCCGCAAGCGAAGGACCACAACGTACGTTACGGCCGGATGCCTAACCGAATTTAAACCATAGGCGCGTAACGCGGGCGATCAGGAGCATCGCTTGGGAAGTATCGGCCGCATTCTCAGGGCAGGCGGAAGCCCTCCGCAGGAAGAAACGCGCCCGGCGTCGGCGCGGGCGGAAGCGCTCATCCAGGAATTCGAGAATAGCGAAAAGGGCTGGTTTTGGGAGACGACCCGGGACGGCAATCTCGCCTACCTCAGCGACAGCGTGGCCAAAGCGTTGGGACGTGAGGCATCCGATCTGCTGAATCGACCCTTCGCGGACCTCGTGTCGTCGGAAGCGTCGGAAGGCGCCTCCGCATCCGAACGCACGCTCGGCTTCTACCTGTCGTCGCACGTCGCCTTCCAGGACCTGATCGTTCGGGCCAAGACCAAGAACGAAATCTGGTGGTCGATCTCGGGACGGCCGGTCCATGACGAAATCGGGCGCTTCTTCGGTTATCGCGGGTTCGCTTCCGACCTGACCAAGATGCGCCAGTCGGAGGTCGAGCTCGATCGGCTCGCGCGCCAGGACTCCCTCACCGGGCTCGCCAATCGCGAGGCGCTGCGCCGGGCGCTCGACGATGCTTTGGTCAGCGCAGTTCGGCGGAAGCATCGCTGCTCGGTGTTCCTGCTGGACTTGGACCGGTTCAAGGCGGTCAACGATACGCTGGGTCATCCGGCCGGCGACACGCTCCTGCGTCTCGTGTCGCTGAGGCTTCGCGACGAGGTCGGCAAGCTCGGTCAAGTTGGGCGTCTCGGCGGCGACGAGTTCCAGGTGGTCCTGCCCGCGACGTCCTCGAAGGACGACCTGGCGAAGCTGGCGCAGGGCATCATCGAAAGCCTATCGCGACCCTATACGATCAATGGCACGGCGGTCTCGATCGGGGCCTCGGTCGGCATCGTCACGTCGGACTATGACGATCGCACGTCGGACGATTTAATGCGCGATGCGGACCTTGCGCTCTATGCCGCCAAGGCCGCGGGCAAGGGCTGCTTCCGCTTCTTCGAGCCGGAAATGCACGAGGCGGCGCGCGAGCGTCAGTTGATGGAGTCCGACCTTCGAGTCGCGCTCGAAAGGGGTCAGTTGCGGGTCGTGTTCCAGCCGAGCGTCAACGCCTCGAGCGAGGCGGTGACCGGCTTCGAGGCGCTCGTTCGCTGGGACCACCCCGAACATGGGCCTGTGAGCCCGGTGCTCTTCATCCCGCTCGCCGAGGAAATCGGCCTCATCAACGAGATCGGCGAGTGGGTGATGAAGACGGCCTGCGAAGAGGCGTCGAAGTGGCCGGCGGAAGTGTCCGTCGCCGTCAACCTGTCGCCGGTGCAATTCCGGTCGCACTCGCTGCCGGCCACGGTCCGGGCAGTTCTGTCGGAAACCGGCCTGTCGGCCAAGCGGCTCGAGCTTGAGATTACGGAGGGCGTGTTCCTCAGCAACGACGAGCACGTCCACGAGATGATCGGCAATTTGAAGAAGATCGGCGTGAAGCTCGCGCTCGACGATTTCGGCACCGGCTATTCGAGCCTCAGTTATTTGCAGCGCGTCCCGTTCGACAAGATCAAGATTGATCGCTCGTTCGTCACCGGAGCGTCGGACCCGACGGGACGCAATGCAGCACTCATCCGGGCAATGGTGGGCTTGGCTGCCGACCTCAAGATGCAGACCACCGCCGAGGGCGTGGAGACGCAGGAAGAGCTCCAGCTGGTGCGCGACCTCGGCTGCTCGCTGGTCCAAGGGTACATCTTCGGCAAGCCGATGCCGGCGGACC
>JBKPJK010000331.1:0-2557 GCA_046730635.1 Pseudomonadota bacterium
CCTTCGCTCAGTGGGTCGGCGCTCCAGTCTGCTAGCGCCGTCCCGAGCGTCTGCGAAAAGGTGATCGTGATCGAGTAGAAGGTTTCCTCGCGCGGGCCTGAAACGCTGTTGACGTTGATCGTCCCGAGCGATTGGTACCAGGCGAACAGCGACAGGAGCACGCAGGCGAGGAGCAGCAGCGAGCCACCCGGATAGCCGATGCCGAGCGAGCGGTCGGCGAAGTCTGCAAGCGTCGTCCCGCAGGTCGTCGAAGCAACGATCGTCGCCCAGTAGAGCCACCGGTTGAAAGTTTTCGCACGGATCTGGGCGACCACGAGCGCGACCAGGATTACGCCGAAGATCGCCGTTCCGATCAGGTAGCCGTGGGGAACCGGATGGTCCGTCGTCTCGCCGAGCCAGCTCATCGTCACGGTGTCGCCGCCGGTCTCGCCGAGCGTCGTCGCGAGGATCTTGATGATCCAGAAGCCGAGCGTGACCGCCGGGACTTTGGCGAGTGCGTCGCGTCTCAAATCCGTATCTGTCATGAACTGGCCCCAAGGCTGAAAAGGCTTGGCTCAGCCAAGCGTAGTTTTTTTCCAACGTCCAGCAGCATTTGGGCGCTGAAACCTTCCTTGCGAATCGCTTGCGATAAGTGGTGCCTCCGCTAGCAAGCCGGGATGACCGACCGGACTGCATTCGACACCGCGACGCGCATCGTCGCTGCCGACGACGGCACCGACTACGACAATGTCGCCATTGCCCTGCATTGGGCGACGGCGTTTCTGGTGTTCGCGAACTTCGTGCTGGCGCAGACCTGGGGGTGGTTCGGCCGGACCGCTCACGGGCTGATGGAGCAGACGCACATGTCGTTTGGCGTACTGCTGACCTTGGTCATCGTGGCTCGTCTTCTTTGGCGGTTCATCCCCGGCCACCAGGTGTCGTCGCTTGAGGCCGGCTGGGTTCGAATCGCCTCGAAGGCGGCGCATTACGTGCTCTACGTTCTGCTGGTGGCGGAGGCGGGTTTGGGCTTCGCTTTCCGTTGGGGAGCGGGAAGGCCTATGGCGTTCTTCGGAACCGCAATCCCGCCACTGATCGCCAAGATGCCGAAGCCGGTGACGCATCAGCTCCGTGAATTTCACGAGTGGATCGGCTGGGCGATCGTGATCATCGCCGTCGCGCACGGACTTGCCGCGCTCTACCATCACTACATCCTGAAGGATCGAGTTCTTCGTCGGATGCTCCCGAAACGCGCCGGCTAGAAGGCAGGCTGCCTCGGGTGCGTCAGGCGGCGATGTCGTACGGCTGGATTTCGCCCGAGAGGTAAAGATTGCGCGCTTTGGTGCGCGAGAGCTTGCCCGAGCTGGTGCGGGGCAGGGTGCGCGGCGGGACCAGCTCGACCACCGGCGTGATTCCGGTGATCGCGCGGACCCTCTCGCGGATCTCGTCGCGGAGCCGCCCGCGTTCCTCATTGTCGGACACGCGGCAATGAACGAGGACGGCCGGCGTCTCTTCGCCCGATGGGCCGGTGATCGCGAACGCCGCGATGTCGCCGGACTTGAAACCGGGCAGCTGTTCGACCGCCCACTCGATGTCCTGCGGCCAGTGGTTGCGCCCGTTGATGATGATCATGTCCTTGGCGCGGCCGACGATGAAAATGTAGCCGTTCGACATGTAGCCCATGTCGCCGGTGTCGAGCCAACCGTCGTCGCTGAGACAGGCCTTGGTCGACTCTTCGTCGCGGAAATAGCTGTGCATGACGCTTGCGCCGCGCACGAACACCTTGCCGATGCCCCGCTCGGCGAGAATCTCGCCGTCGCCGGCGCGGATCTCGATCTCCATGCCCGTGACGGGCTTTCCGCAATTGACCACCGCGCGATAGCGACGGGGCCGCTCTTCGGCCGAAGGCGTTCCACCGGAAAGCTCATGCTCTTCGACCAGCTCGAGGCGGATTCCTTCGCCCGGGGGCATCAACGAGACCGCCAGCGTCGCTTCGGCAAGGCCGTAGCTCGGGCAGAAGGCGCTGGCCTCGAAGCCGGCCGGCGCAAAGCTGTCGACGAACGCCTGCATGACGTCGGGGCGGATCATGTCGGCGCCGTTGCCGGCGATGCGCCAACGGGAGAGGTCGAACCGATCCTCCGCGCGGGTCTGCGAGCTCATCCGACGCGAGCAGATGTCGTAGCCGAAGGTCGGCGAGTAGCTGATCGACGTGCCCGGATTGCGGGTGACCATGTCTAGCCACGCGAGCGGGCGCCGGGCGAAGTCCTCGGTCTTCAGATAATCAACGGACAACTGGAGAGCGACCGGAGACAGGAAGCAGCCGACCAACCCCATGTCGTGGTACCACGGCAGCCAGGAGATGCAGCGGTCGGTGTCGCGAACCTGGAGACCGATCCCGTGGGCGCGAAGATTGTCGAGAAGCGCGCGGTGCGTGACCGCCACGCCGTGCGGGAAGCGGGTCGAGCCGCTCGAATATTGAAGATAGGCGATGTCGTCCGCCTGGGCCTTGTGAAAGTCCGCCGATGCGGGCGCGACGCCGGTCAACGATTCCCAGTCGCGCGACGAGACCCCGCCCTTATCC
>JBKPJK010000332.1:0-3271 GCA_046730635.1 Pseudomonadota bacterium
GTCCGCGCAATGGCGGTGTGCGGAGGTGGCTGGAATGTCGCATCCTCGTCGCCTCCAATCCCTCGAGCGACCTCTTCTCGGCTGAACCAGCGCGCGTCCTCGAGCTCGGTCGTATCGATCACGAGATCGCCGGATTGTGCCCGTGCATGGCAGCCAAGCATCAGCGATGACGGGAAGGGCCAGGGCTGGCTCGCGACGTAGCGGACGTCGCCTACCTCGACCCCAGCCTCCTCCTTAACTTCGCGGATCACTGCATCCTCGATCGACTCGCCAACCTCGACGAAGCCGGCGAGGGCCGAATAGCGGTTAGGGGGATAGTGAGGCTGACGACCGAGCAGGACCCGGCCCTCGTGCTCGACCAGCATGATCACGACGGGATCGACGCGAGGGAAGTGCTCGGCCGAGCAACGAGAGCAGGAGCGCGACCAGCCGCCTCGAACGATGTCCGTCGAGTGGCCGCAATTGGCGCAGAAGCGGTGGCGCGAGTGCCAGCGTGTGAGGCTGAGGGCGGCAGCGAACAGAGGAGCGGCGCCGCAGTCGAGCTGGGCGATGAGCGGAAGGACGCTGAACGCCGCTCCAGCCGGCTCGACCAGCGGCGAGAAGCGCGGTGAGTCGCCTTCCAGGCCGAGGAAGAGCGAGGGGTCGCCGACTTCCTGCCAGACGAGAGCGCCGGCGTCGTCCATTGCCGGCAAGCCGTCGCGCCAAACGAGTTCAAGCGCATCGGCCTGATTCGCGAGGTCTGCGATTCTGTCGGGCGTGGCGCGCAGAGCGTCCGCGCGATCCAGCCCGGGCCCGGAAAAGAACGCCTCAGGCCGCATGTTGCTGCCTCGTCAGCGCAAGTTCGGCGGCGCGTCGGTACAGGGTGGGAAGCCCGGCTCGGTCAAGTTCACTGATCAAATGCCACCAACCTTCTCCCGTCGGCTCCAACTTCAACACGACGCGCAGGTCGAGCGAAAAATGGGTGAAAACGTGCCGCACGGTTCCGATCGCATTCGCATCGCCTGGGAGCGCGACCGTCCATTCGGACCCTGGTAGCGCAGACATTCCGCCGAGCATTCCTTTGTTCGGCCGTCGTGTCAGCCAGACCTGGCCGTCACGCTCCACCCAATAAGCGACGCCATATCTATGCGGGCGCTCCCGTCGTTGCTTCGGGGCTGGGAAGGACTGCGGATCGCCGCTCCGAAACGCGAGGCAGTGCTGGCTGAGTGGGCAAACCCCGCACGCAGGCGCCCTGGGGCGGCAGACCGTCGCCCCCAGGTCCATCATCGCCTGCGTGAAGTCGCCGGCGCGTCCTTCCGGCAGCATGTCGAATACGGCAGTTTCGATTTGGCTTCTCGACGGCTCCCGCAGGCCGTGGAGGCGCGCGACAACGCGCTGCACGTTGGTGTCGACGGCAGCTGCCCGCTGGCCGAATGCGATCGCAGCGATGGCGGCCGAGGTGTAATCGCCGATTCCGGGAAGCTTGCGAAGCTCGGCCGCCGTATCCGGAAAGGCCCCGAGGCGCGCAATTTGCCGAGCGCATAGGATCAAGTTGCGCGCCCTCGCGTAATAACCGAGCCCGGCCCATTCAGAGAGGATGTCCTCGTCCCGGGCCCCGGCCAGCGCCTGGACGTTGGGCCAGCGAGCCACGAACCGATCGAATCTCGGAACCACCGCGGCCACCGTCGTCTGCTGGAGCATGACCTCGCTCAGCCATACGCGATAGGGATCGGGCGGCGATTCGCCGGGCGTCGATCGCCACGGCAAACGCCTGAAGTTATCCACATAATGTTGAAGCAGCAGCGCTGCGACATTGGCGGTCACCAATACGCTATGCCATGCTCGGGTCGCATGTCGAAGAAAAAGCCCGATGATTCCGAACGAAGCTGCCGGCCCCGAGCCGCCGGCGAGCTGGTCGGCGACATCGGCGGCCAGTCGTTCCGCCGCTTCGGCTTCATGCAGAGCGCGATCGTCAGCCAGTGGGCGGAGATCGTCGGTGAGCGCTACGCAAAAGCTTCCTCCCCCGAATCAATCAAGTTTCCGGCCGGCAGGAAGGCCGGCGGCTGCCTGACCCTTTTGGTCGACGGTGCCCACGCGCCTTTGATCCAGCACCTGACGCCGCTGATCATCGAGCGAGTCAACCGCTTCTTCGGGTACGCGGCGATCAACCGGATCGTCTTCAAGCAGGGGCGCCCGCCCATGCCGCCGCGCGCTCCACAGCGGCCGCAGCTGCGTCCGGTGCCAAAGGAACTGGGCGAAGGCCTGCGCGAAATCGCCGACGCTGAGCTCCGTGCCTGCCTGGAGTCGCTTGGCGCGCGAATTGCCGCTACCAGCGGGCCGCCGTCGCTTCCGAGCGATGGCGACGATCCCATCCCCGTGATCAATCGGAGCAAGTGAATCGATGAAGGCCGGCAATATCCTCGTGAGCGCAATGGCAGTCCTGGCGATCGCTGGATGCAAGAAGAACAACACGGAAAGCGGCGGGACTCCGGTCGCCAACGAGACGGTCAAGATCACCCAGGCCAATCCACCGCCGGGCGGCACCTGGGCGGATGTCGTCAACGCGACGTCCGGCGGCTTCATGATGGGCAACCCGAACGCCAAGGTGAAGCTGGTCGAGATCGGCTCCCTCTCTTGCCCGCACTGCAAGAAGTTCGAGGAGGAAGGCGCGCCGGCACTCATCGAAAAATATGTGAAGCCGGGCAACGTCAGCTGGGAATTCCGGCCCTACGTCATCCACGGCGCGATCGACATGGCGGCCAACTTGGTCGTGCGGTGCACCGAAGCGAAGACCTTCTTCCCTTTGACCGAGGCGATGTACGCAAATCAGGATGCGATGCTGGCCAAGGTCCAGGCGGCCCCTCAGGACAAGGTCAACGAAATCCAGAATCTGCCGCCCAACCAAGTGTTCGTGGCCATGGCGAACCTTCTCGGCCTGCAGGATTGGGCCGCGGCGCGAGGAATTCCGCAGGCCAAGAGCAATCAATGCCTGAGCGATCAGAAGAAGATTGACCAAGAAGTCCAGTTTACCAGCGACGTCACGAACCAATATCCGGATTTCCAGGGCACCCCGGGGTTCATCATCAATGGGAAACTGCTCAAGGACACGGCTTCCTGGGAAACGCTGGAGCCTCAGCTGAAGGACGCGCTCAAATAATGCTCCGTGCCTCGGCACTGATCGCTGCGCTCGCGCTGGCGGCGCTCCCGGCAAACGCGGCTGCTGCCCCAACGGCGAAACCCGGAACCAAAGCGGATTGGACGCGCACCTTCGGCGTGACGCCGGAGGGCGGAT
>JBKPJK010000333.1:0-3871 GCA_046730635.1 Pseudomonadota bacterium
CAATCTCGACGTTTCGGCTCAGGGGCAGGCGAATAGCGAAGGCCGCGGGGGAAGCGCCTACGGCGGCAATTTGTGGCTCGGTGCAGACAATGGCGGACGGCTCGCCGTGAATGGCGATCTCACCGGTCGAGCCAACGGCACGGGCGGCAACGCCGCGGGTCAGGCGGGTTCCGGCATTGGCGGCAGCATCCACTTGTCTGCGAACGGCGATGGAAGTCTGAAGATCGACGGGACGACGGATCTTCAGGCCAGCGGCAGTGGCGGCGTAGGGCCGTCTCCGGGCGGAGGAAGTGGCGGCTCCATTGGCCTTTTCGCCAACGACGGGTCGATCTCGTCTGATGCGCTGATCCTGGCCGCCAACGGCACGAACGTCGGCGGGACGCTGGACCTTGAATCGAATGGTCACGCGGGCTCGCTTCAATTCGGATCGGTCGATGCCTTTGCGAACGGCGGCGATAACGGCGGCCAGATCTTTGTCGCATCGGGATCCGGCGGCACCGTCGACCTCGGCGACGCGGCGCTCCAGGCTTCCGGCGCATTCGGAGGACTCATCTCCCTGTCCGCGGGAAGTTGCGCCCTTTGCGGCGGGGGCGAAGATTTCGCTGCTCAGGCGGCCTTGCTGCCGGCGGGTGGCGGCATCGCCGCAACCAATTTGAGCATGAACACGCCTGGGGACATTTTAATCAACCTCAGCGACGGCGCCGATGTTTCCGTTTCAAAGAATATCATCGGGAGCGCAGGCCAGGCCATTTCGCTAACCGACGATGGAACCGGCGGCGCAATTCGCGCTCACTCGATCGATCTCACCTCCATAACGCTTGATGACAGCGCGAAGATCTTCGCGGACCTCATCAAGTTCACGACTGCAAGCGACATGACTGTCGGGAATCTCAGCGCAACCAGTTCCATCACGCTCACGGCTGGCGGCCTTGCGACGTTCAACGGGACCGCGAGTTCGCCGACCATTACGGTTACGTCGTCCGACATCGACATCGCTTCAGGTGCGTCGCTCGGAGCGGCAGGAATTACCAATCTTCTGACCCTCAACGCACTCGGCAACGGCCAGCCCATTATCCTTGGCGGCGGTCCTTCGGCTCCCGGGCAGTACCATCTCGACGAGGATGGCGACATCCGGGCGACGTCTGTCGTGTTCAATGCGCTTAACGGCGCCGACATTCAGGTCTTCGACGCCGATATCGATGGCAGCACGACGCCCGGCGGTGGAGTAACCAACCTAACGCTCAACACGAGCGGCTTCGTGCTCGTGAACGGGCTAGTGAATTGGATCAATGCAGGCGCCAGCGACGCTCTGACGATCAACGCCGGCAACCTGATCCGGATCAACACCGATACGGGCGGCATTCAGATGACGAACAGCGCCGGGACGCTCGCTGGCATCCTCTCGCTGACCGCGAACAACGTCTGGGTCGGTAACGGAGCATTGCTCGATCAGCTGGCGGCGAACGTAAACTTCGCCGGTCGCGACACCGCGCTCGGAACGAACTCCGGAACTCCCAACCAGCAGGGATTCGTGCGTGCTGGAACCATCGTCGCGAACGTCGCCAACAGCTTCCTCGTGCAGAACAGCGGCACGCCACAACTCTTCGCGGGAATCGATACGGGCCCCGGCGGCCTGACGTTGAACAACACCGGGACCACGCCGGCAATCTTGATCGTCTACGGCCGCCAGACGAACGGCAACGGCGTTCTCATCACCAACGAGGATTTCCTGGGAAGCGTCAATGTCGGCGGGACCGGCGGCTTCACCGACGATTCCTCGGTCAACGGCTGTGAGATCGGGTCCGCCACTTCGTGCAACGCTCCGATCTTCGCCTTCGACAATTCGTCGATCCTCGGCCCGCTGAAGGACGACGACGACAAGAAAAAGGATCAAGAGGGCGATGAAGGCGATACGCGCGTCGATCCATCGCTGCGCCTGATCAACACGACGCCGATCAACCTCGATCACACGATCAGCGAACCGGTGACGAGTGGCGGTGATGTCGTCGTGGGCGGAGGCCCGGTCCAGCCGAACTAATCGGAGGTTAAGATGCGCAAGACAGCCGTCGCCATTGCCGCTGCAATCTCCGCCATCGGGGTCGCTTCTCCCGCAGCAACTCCGCTGAGCGTCCGCGACAGCTTCCGCATCGGCACCTCAGGGACGATTTTCTGTTCGGCGCAGGCTCTCGCCACCGACGCGGTCCTGAAGGACATGTTCGACGCGGGATATGCGGTGACGTGCCGCGATGCCGCCTTGCCCGTGGGCAAGATGTACAAGCTGCGCGCGAGCGGCACCGTGCCCGCGCGGCTCGCCGCCTCGCGGGCCGACAAGACGTGCAACGCGCCAGGCTCGGCCAATTTGCCGGGCCTCGGACGGGTCGAGTTGGTCGACTGCAAGCTCAAGGACGAGGACGTCGGCTATCGCGTCTACCAGTATCGCAAGGGGAACTCGCTTTACGTGGCCGAGGGGCTGACGGGATACGACAATGCGCTCCAGCTGGGCCTGCGTAGCCTCGTCGCCGATCAGCCGATCGCCGGCGAGCTTTCGATCGCGACTACCGGTGCCGGCGATCCCGCTGCTTTCGCGCGTGTGCAAGCCGGAACCCTCGACGCTAGCACGGCCCTGGCCGAAGCTTATCGCCGCAATAATGCCGGTAACTATGCTGAGGCGGCCGAGTTCTTCGCCGCCGTCGCCGGCAAAGGCGACGCGCCGCTGAGCCGCTCTGAGGCGCTCGCGAACGAGGCCATCCAGAAATCGAATCTCGGCCGTTACGCAGAGGCCGACGCACTTTTCGCCCGTGCAGCCGAACAGATGGGCTCGGATCCCCTCGTCGGCCGGCGCCTGCGCAATTACCGCGCAATGCATCTGCTGAACGAGGGCGAGGCGAAGGCGACGATCGCGGAACTCGACAAGCCACTTCCTACGTCTGCTTTGGACAATGGCGGCAAGGCCAAGACGGAGCTTGAGATCGACGCGGTCGCTGCCAGGCGCCTCAACGCCGACACCAAGCTCGGACAACAGCTCGGCGACGAATCCGACGAGCTTCTGCCTGCGGAGAAGGCCGAGATCCTCGACGCGCAGGCGCTTCAGCTGCGCGGTTCCGCGCTGCGTCTCACCGGTGACCTTGCCTCAGCCAGCGAAGCGCTCCGCAGCGCGGATGCGAAGGTCTCAGCCGTGCGCAACGGCAAGGTGGAATCCATCGTGTGGATGCGGGCACAGATCGCCGGCGATCTCGCCTCGATTGCCGAGTCTCAGAAGAACAATGCCGAGGCCGATCGCCTGTATCGCCAGGGCGTTGCGATGCTGGAGGCAAGTTACCCGGGCTCGGCCGCCCTCCTGAATGCGAGGGCCAGGCTCGCCGGCTACCTCGCTCGTGCGGGCCAGGCGGCTCAGGCGGAAGCGATGTTCCGGGATATCGTTCACTCGCAGGCCGATACGGGCGGCCTTGCGCCCAGTTTCGCGCACCTGCTCAAGCCTTACGTCGACGTTCTTCTCGAGAAGGGCAACGATCCAGCGGCCCTGTCGGAAATTTTCGCAGCTACCCAGCTGATGGTCCGTCCCGGCTTAGCGCAGACGCAGGCCGTGCTCGCTCGGGAACTCAGCGGCGGCACTGACGAAGCGTCACGCCTGTTCCGCCAATCGGTGACGCTGACTCGCCAGCTCGAGCGCAACCGCGTCGAGCTTGCGCGGCTGGGGGAGTTGGCAAAGCCGAGCGCCGCCGATCTCGCGCGTGCGCATGTGCTTCGCGCTTCTCTTCAGGAGGCGCAGAAGGACCAGGTTGCAACTCAGGCTGCTCTGGCTGGATTCCCTCGCTATCGCGCCGTCGCAAGCGAGGTCATTCCCTTGGCCGACTTGCAGAAGGCCCTGCGG
>JBKPJK010000334.1:0-2605 GCA_046730635.1 Pseudomonadota bacterium
ACCAGGATGCGGGCGCCCGAGCGTCCCGCAATTTCCGCGAGAAGGCGCAGATCATCTTCCGCGGTCAAAGCGCTGCTCGGGTTGTGGAGATTGGTGACGACGAGCAGGCGGGTGCGATCCGAGGTCATGGTCGCAAGCTGATCCAAGTCGATCCTGAACCCGCGCTTCGGATCACGGTCGAAACGCCTGATGTTTGCGCCGAGAAAGCTCGCCGCCGCCAGGAGAGGCTCGTAAGTGGGGCGCTCGATCAAAACTTCGTCGCCCGGACCGATCAGCGCGGCCATGGCAACGAAATTCGCCATCGAGGTGCCGTCAGCGGCAACGACTCGTTCGGGACCGACACCTGCGTGAGCCGCGATTGAATCGCGCAGTGGCGCGTAACGCGGGTGGCTTGCCCCATCCAGGTCGAGATCGGCGATCGAGATCGGAAACGAGTCCATCCGGAAGTGCGGCACTTCGCTGCCGGTGAGGGCAAAGCGCACCGGCTTCTTGAACTTGGCCCAGTGCATATACTCGGACTGCATCGCCCTCATGCCGGCCCCGCCCGGTTCTTGCGCTGCCAGTAGAGGCAGGCGGGTACGCCTGCGGCCAGGATGGCGTAGCCGATCACGCTGTTGATCGGATTGTTCCAAACGGTGGCGACGACGGTGACCACGCATGCCGCCACGAACAAGCCCGTAGAAATCGGATGAAGCGGAGCACGAAACGCGACCGGCCGATCTCCGTCGCGGCGACGGAAGATGAACAGGGCGGCGCCGGTCAAGGCGAAGAAGATGAAATCCGCCGACACGACGTAGCTCAGGATCTGGCCGTACGTGCCGGACAGGGCGATCACGACCGCCGCGATCCCCTGCAGGGCGATTGCGACGACCGGCACGCGCGTCCTGGAGCTCACCCTGGCGACCGAGCGGAAGAACAACCCGTCCTCCGCCATCGCGAAATAGACGCGAGGAGCGGTCAGCATCCCTTGGCTGAGAAAGCCGAGTGTGGAGATCGCGATCCCAACCGCAATGAAGGTCCCTCCGCCGGAGCCCAGCACGAGCCGCATGACGTCGCTCGCGGGCGTGGCCGAGGCGGCCAACCGCTGCGGCCCCAGGACATAGACGCAAACAAAGGCGACGGCCGTATAGAGAAGGATCACGCCTGCAACGCCCAGCAGGAGTCCGCGAGCGAGATCCCGCGCCGGGTTGCGCATCTCGCCGGCGCAGAACCCCGACGTCTGCCACCCGCCGTACGAGAACATGACGGGAGTCAAAGCGGCGCCAATGGCAGCAAGGGCAGTCAGACCTTCCGGAGAGTGCGCCTCGGGCGCGACGGCTCCTGCGGGTGCAGCAAACCACCAGCCGAGGCACACGAGGGCCAGGATCGCTCCGATCTTGAGCAGCATCAGCAAGCTCTGGACGTTGCTCCCGGCCCTGACGCCGAGGCAATTCACCACAGTAAGGATCCCCAAAGTGGCCACCGCGACGACTCCTTCGCCGAGCGGCAGATGAACGAGCTCCAGGAAATAACGCGCGAAGGTGATTGCCACCGCCGCCATTCCCCCCGACTGGATCACCAGCAGCAAGGCCCAGCCGTAAAGGAATGCGGGCATCGGCCCATAGGCGTCGCGAAGGTAGGCATATTGCCCCCCGACCTCGGGGCGCCTGGCCGCGAGCTCGGCGTAGACGAAGGACGCGGCCAGGGCGACGATCCCCCCGAGGATCCAGACGCCGACGATCAACGCCGGACTGGCGACATGCCTCGCGACCTCTGCCGGTGTGATGAATATGCCCGAGCCGATGATTCCGCCCATGACCAGCATGGTCGCGTCGAACATGCCTAGGCGCCGGACGAGTGCGGGGCGCCGCTCGTCGCTGATGTCGTTCAACTGCGGTCCGCCCGGCTCACGGTCGCGACCGTAAAGGCGCCGGATCAGTTCGCAATAGCCTGCCGTACCGAGGGGTTTCGCAACTCAGTCGGGCGCTCACAATTGGACCGGTCAGCGCGGCTCCATCGACGCAACTTCACTGTCCGCGTCCGAGGGAACGTCGTGACGTTCTTTCAGCCAGGCGCGGCGATGCTCGCGGATTAGCTCCATCGTGTCATCGGTGGTGTCCACGCAGGCGGGAATGTCGAAGTCCTGAGGTCCGGCCAGCTCGAATCCCGGGCGCAGCATTTGCGAACGCGCCCAGTCGATGAGACCATCCCACATCGGACCGACGAGTATCAGGGGCGTGCTCAGCTGACGGACTTGCAGGAGCTGCCAGATCATGGTCGTCTCGAGCAGCGTGCCGATACCGCCGGGAACGACGACATAAGCGTCCGACATAAGCACGAACTGATGCAGCCGGGTGAAGAAGGTGCCGTGGCTGAATACGTCGGCGACGAATGGATTGGCGGACTGCTCGAACGGCAGCTGGACGCGGATTCCGATATTCTCTGACCTGCCACCCGGATGGCCCAGTGCCACTCCCCGGTTCGCCGCCTCCATCAATCCCGGGCCGCCTCCGGTGACGATGTCGCAGCCCATTGCCGCCAGGCCGGCGCACATCCTTTCGACTTCTTCGTAGACCCAGTGACCCGCATGCGTCCGCGCCGAGCCGAAGACGGTGACGCGGTATCG
>JBKPJK010000335.1:0-5299 GCA_046730635.1 Pseudomonadota bacterium
CGGGTTGATGTCGAACAATGTGGCCTGGGCGAGCGGGACGATGAACGCACCGCTGACGCCCTGGAAGGCGCGGAACACGACCATTTCGGTGAGCGAGGTCGCCGTCGCGCACAGCACCGACGCGACGGTGAAGCCCACGACGGAGATGAGCAGGAGCCGCTTGCGCCCGACCTTGTCGGCCAGCCACCCGCTGATCGGCAGAGCGATCGCCGACGCAACGATATAGCTCGTCAGCACCCAGTTGATCGTGTCCTGCGTCGCGCTGAGGCTCGCCTGCATGTGCGGCAGCGCGACGTTAGCGATGGTCGTGTCCAGTACCTGCAGGAGCACAGCCATCATGACCCCGACCGTGACGATCAGGCGTACGCCGGTCGGCAACGGATGCGTTGCGACATTGGCCGGGGTGTCGTCGGCCATCGGCGGACTACTTCTTCCGAGCTTGGTCGAGATAGACCTTGGCGTTAACGGACAGGCCCGCGATCATCGGCTTCGATGGAGTGCCCTTGAAGGCGATCCGCACGGGCACCCGTTGGGTCACTTTCACCCAGTTGCCATTCGCATTCTGCGCCGGAAGAAGCGAGAATTCGCTGCCGGTCCCTGCGCCGATGCTCTGGACATAGCCCTCGAACTTCTGGCCGGAATAAGCGTCCACCTCGATCGTGGCACGTTCGCCGGGAACCATCCGCCCGACGTCCTTTTCCTTGAAGTTCGCCTCGACCCAGGCATTCGAGCTGTGGACCAGGCTCACCATCCCGACGCCCAGCACGGCCATCTGCCCGACCTGGAGCTTGTCGGCATTCTCGATAATGCCGTCCATTGGAGCGCGTACGTCGGTGCGCTCCAGGTCTAGCTTCGCCTTGTCGACGGCGGCCTGAGCCTGCGCGATCTGCGGCTGCTGGTCGGGCGCGACGGCGGCGTGAGCGTTGGCAGCCCGCGCCTGCGCGTCCGCAAGCTGCGTCTCCGCGGTGCGCACCTCGTTGAGCGCGTCCTCATAGTCCGAGCGGGTCGTGAAGCCCTGCTTCAGCAGAGCTTGCTGCCGGCCCAACGCATTGCGCTTGATCGCAAGATTGGCCTGAGCCCCGGTGATGTCGCCGCTGGTGCCAGCTGCCGTCGTCTGCAGCACGGTCGTCTGAAGCCGCGCATTGGCGAGCTGCGCCTGCGCCTGCTCGAGCGCGACCCGATAAGGCTGCGGGTCGATGCGGAACAACAAGTCGCCACGGTGCACCCTGGCGCCATTGCGGACGAAGACCTCAACGACCTGTCCGTTGACCTGCGGGCTCACCGAAACGATGTCCTGCTTCACCTGCGCGTCGTCCGTCGACACGCTGCCGCCGCTGGTCAGCCAATAATAAGCTCCGCCCATCACCAGCAGCGCCGGAACGATCAGCAGCAGGATCGTCCTGAGGGCACCTTTCTCGGCCACCCTGGCGCGGAGACGCTCGCCCTTCGGCGCCTCGTCCGCGGCGGTCATGGGTTCGGTTGCCATCTTGTTCATTGATTGGACGCCCTGTTCATTACTGTGGTCCGTCCGGCATTCTCGCGCACGCGAGCCAGGACCTTGCGAGTGGTTTCAATGTCTTGCGGGTCGATGCCGGTGAACGCTTGCTCGACGAGCTCGGCACCAATCTTCTGGAGTTTGTCGATGAGCGGCTGCGCCTTTGCGGTGACATGAAGGCGCCAGGCGCGCCGATCCTCAGGATCGCGACTGCGCTCAACCAAGCCTGCCTCTTCGAGGCGGTCGACGATGCGGCACAAGGTAATCGGTTCCAGGTCGAGCATGTCGGCCAGCTCGACCTGGCGCAGCCCCGGGGTCCGGGTGAGCTTGAACAGAACCTTCCATTGCGCACGAGTCACGCCGAGGCCCACTGCAAGTCGGTCGAACGCCTTGCGCAACGCATGCGCCGTCTCGCCGATCTCGAAGGGGAACGTTTCCATTGATCATGGATATAGTAAGTGTGCTTATATTAAGCAACGCCGAATCGCCCTGCGCGATCCGAGTGACGAAGATTTCATGTCACGTTGACGCGGCTGAGCCGGCGACCTAACTCGAATGCGCTGCGCGGGTATGATGTAATGGTAGCCTGTCAGCTTCCCAAGCTGAACGCACGGGTTCGATTCCCGTTACCCGCTCCAGTCCGAAGCCCGATTTCTACCAAGATTGTTGGGATAAGCGCCCGGCGCGTCGAAGCGCCGGGCACCGTGGCTTAGCTAGCGCGTAAACTCCAACACTTCGGTGGGGGCCCCTTTCCTTCCTACGTAGGTCCGCTTCAAGGTCAGCTTCTTGCCATCCGCGGACACAGTCGCGGTCGACTGGACCGTGACCTTTCCGTGAAGCCTCGACGTTGCTTTGATCTCGCGACCGCTCACGCAGGCCAGCGAGATGCTGTCGGCGTTGGGGTTTCCGGTCATCGGAGACGGTTTCCCATCGCACCCTGCGGAATAGGTGAAGTCCGTCTCCTTGCCGTCTGCATTCTTGGCGCTGGATTTCATGCTGAGCTTGCCGCCGGAAACATCGTAGCTGCGTGTTTCGCTCGTCTCCTTGCCGGCAGCACCCCATTTCGACGCGGCGGCATTGAGGTGCCACGTTCCGTTCCACAACTTGGCATCGGGCGGGGCCGCGGTCGCGGTTTGCGCCGACAAAGCTGCAGTCCCTAGGATGAGAGCGAATATCGAACGTCTGATCATGGCCTTTACCCCCGGTTAGAGAAACAGGCCGCCGAACGACTCAGATGGCGACGCGGGCGCTATACGCTTCGCACGAAAGCGCAGTAAGTAGGCTGCGCGACGCCTCTAAATCCCGCCGTCCACCGGCTCGTACCCCGCCTCGCGCAGCCGCGCCGACAGATCCTCCCCGGTCGTTCGTGCGAGCTCCTCATCGTCCGATCGGATAACAAAATTTGCTCCGTAGAGCCCCTCCTTGAAGAACGGGTAGCTGCCGATCGCGACGCCGGGATGCGCGGCCTCGGTCTCGCGCAGCAAATCGGCCACGTCGCTCTCGGGCGCCCTCGCGCCCACCGTCACCGAGACGATCGGCCGTCCGCCTTGCAGCTTGCCCGTCAGCGCTTCGAGCATGCTCGCGGCGATGTAGGGCACGCCCGCCATGATATAGACGTTCGCGATCTTTACGCCCGGAGCTCCCGACGTTGGGTTGGGGATCAGCTCTGCGCCTTCGGGGACGCGAGCCATGCGCAGGCGCGCGTCAGTGACACCTCCGGGCCGGTCCCGATAATAGTCCTCCAGGATCCGCCGAGCATCCGGGTGGATCACCACCGGCACATCCAAGGCAGTCGCGATCGCATCGACCGTGATGTCGTCGTGCGTCGGCCCGATCCCGCCGGTCGTGAAGACGTAATCGTGGGTCGATCGAAGCGCGTTGACGGCATCGGCGATGCGCTCGATGACGTCCGGCACGACACGCACCTCCGCGAGGCGAATGCCCTGGTCGTTCAGCCAAGTCGCAACCTGGGCGACATTCTTGTCCTGCGTTCGGCCCGACAGGATCTCGTCGCCGATGACGACCAGCGCTGCAGTCCAGACTTTCGATTGATCGACCACGCGGCCTCCGGTGACTTCGCTCGCCCGAATGCCTATCTAGGGGCCATGACTCAATACATCACCGTCGCTCCGGACGACCGGCTCGAAGCGCGCAACGGCGTGATCAAGTTGCATGGCCCCGAGGCGTTCGAGGGCATGCGCCGCGCGGGCCGGCTCGCGGCCGAGATCCTCGACGCGCTCGTTCCGCATGTCGTGCCGGGCGTCTCGACTCAGGAGCTCGACGACATCGTCTATCGGATGACGTTAGATGGCGGGGGAGTTCCCGCGACCCTCGGTTATCGCGGCTACACCAAGAGCTGCTGCATCTCGATCAATCACGTCGTGTGCCACGGAATCCCGAGCGATCGGACCCTGAAGGAGGGCGACATCGTGAACATCGACGTGACGCCGATCGTCGACGGCTGGCACGGCGACACCAGCCGCATGTACCTCGTGGGCGACGTGCCGTTGAAGGCGCGCAAGCTGGTCGACATCACCTACGAATGCCTGATGCTCGGCCTCGAGCAGGCGAAACCCGGCAACCACCTCGGCGACATCGCCAACGCCATCCAGCGGCACGCCGAAGGTCAGCGCTACAGCGTCGTCCGCGACTTCTGCGGCCACGGCGTCGGCCGCCTGTTCCACGACAGCCCCGAGGTCATCCACGCCGGGCGTCCCGGGACGGGCCCCGAGCTGAAGCCGGGGATGATCTTCACCGTCGAGCCGATGATCAATATCGGCCGCCCCGACGTGAAAGTGCTCGACGACGGCTGGACCGCCGTCACCCGCGACCGATCGCTCTCGGCGCAGTTTGAGCATTCCATCGGCATTACCGAGACGGGCTGCGAGATTTTTACGAGGAGTCCCAGCGGTTTGGACCACCCACCTTATTGACACGTCTGTCAGCAGGTGAGAGCCTGCAAGAATGTTTCGGCATCCCGTCGCGATTGAACCGTCCGACATCGATCACATGGGCCATGTGAACAATGCCGTGTACCTGAAATGGGTGCAGGAGGCGGTGATCGACTATTGGCGCAGCGTCGCTCCGCCGAGCGCCGTCGGCCAGCACCTGTGGGTCGCGCTCAAGCACGAGATCACCTACTTTCGCCCGACCTTCCTCCAGGACAATGTCGTCGCCGAGGTGATCGCGGAGAAGGTCGAGGGCGCCCGCGCCTTCTTCCACACCGTCCTGCGGCGCGGCGACGAAGTGCTTAGCGAGATCCAGAGCTGCTGGTGCTGCCTCGACGCTGCAACCAAGCGCCCCGCCCGCCTCGCGCGCGATATCGTCGGCCGGTTTCTACCGCCGAGCAACTAGTCGCCGGGAGTCGGGTTTCGACCTATCGCAGCGGCCTTAGAGCTTCACCTCTTGCACGGAGCCCGGAGTTTTCGAGCGCCAACCAGCGGCGAACTCCAGCACATCGTCTATGCTCTCTTCCGGATGAGAGGATGTCACGATGAAGCGGGCGTCGGCCGAGCCATCACCAATGACGAGCCAGTCGATCTCGTCCTCCAACTCGGCGCATCCTGGTCCGACGATCGCTATCAGCTCGACGCATTCGAGAATGCACTGTTCGACGAATCGTCGCAGCTTGGCTTCGTCGGAGACAGGGGAATGAAGGACTATGGCAGGTGCTAGAGCCATGGCCCGAGCGTAAGCCCCGCAATGACTGCTTTCCACCCGCTCCTGGCATTAGCCCTTCGGCCGTGCCTTCCGGTTTCCTGGAACGCCGACTCAGAAACGAGTCACGTGCGAACGAGATGGTCG
>JBKPJK010000336.1:0-6233 GCA_046730635.1 Pseudomonadota bacterium
CGCTCCAGCTTTCCGGGCGCCTCGATCGGCTGGCGGAACAGCTTGGGCGCGAGCGCGGCGCTCAGCAGGATTGGGCAAAAGGCCTCGCCGCGCTGCTCAAGGATCGCGAGGCGCTCGACAAGGCGATCGCCGATTCCGCGCGCCTGCCTCGCGTTCCGCCAGGCATGCCGATCGGCATGGACGACGCCTTTTAGTCCTCCTCGAACACCGTCTCTGCGCCTCTCCGCTCGAACGTGAGATTGACCGATCGGTCGCCTGCGGGGCGCGTGCGATGGAGTGTGCCGGCGGGGACGGTGATGAAGTCGCCCGGTCCCAGGACGACCTCGCCATCGGTGAACTCGATGATCAGCTGACCGTCGATGCCGTAGAAGGTTTCGTCGGAGTCGGGATGGCGATGCCATTGGAACGGTGTGGTCATGACGCTCATGCGGATCTCATGATCGTTGACCGCGGCGAGGGAGACGTTGTGGTAGGCCTCCGTTACCAGCCGGCTCAGCGCGAGCGGATTGATCCGTTGCGGGTCGGGATCGGATTTCTTGGTCATGCGCTCACGATAGCGTCGGCGTTGAGGCCAACCCAATCAATGGTCGCAGCCGGTCGATAAGGACCGCTTGTCCGTCGGCAAGGCGAGGCTGGCCGCCCCGAACAAGTCAATCGGATTGCTGCATCCTCAACGCCACTTCGCTCATGAAACGCGCGTCATCTCCATCGGCGAGCCATTCCGCTTCCGCGGCAATGGCTGCGAGCATGTCCGACAGGGACTCCATCTCCGCCTTCCCATAGTTCCCAAGGACGTGGGGCGTGACGAGATCCTTGCGCCCCGGCCCAGGGTGACCGATGCCGATGCGCACTCGCCGGAATTCCGGCCCAAGGGAAGCGTCGATCGAGCGTAATCCGTTGTGTCCCGCGAGGCCGCCGCCGACCCGGACCTTCACCTTGAACGGTGCGAGGTCCAGCTCGTCATGAAAGACGGTGAGCGCGTCCTCGGCGAGCTTGTAGAAGCGCAATGCTTGCTGAACCGCATCGCCGCTGTCGTTCATGAAGGTCTGGGGCTTGAGCAACAGCACTCGCTGGCGGCCGATCCGGCCCTCCGCGATCAGGCTTCGGAACTTCTTCTGCCACGGGCCGAAGTCGTGCGTCTCGGCGATGACGTCGGCCGCCATAAACCCGACATTGTGCCGGTGGAGCGCATATTTCGCGCCCGGATTACCGAGGCCGACCCAAAGCTGCATCGACCATCCCTAGCGTGACCTTTCCGCAAAAAGAAACCGCCCGCCGGTGAGGGCGAGCGGTTCCTGTGTTCGAAGCTTCGAGCGATTATTCTTCGCTCTCGCCGCCCTCGGCTTCGCCGCCTTCGGCAGCTTCTTCGCCCTCGACGGTCGGGACCTCGCCTTCGGCCGCGGTCTCTTCCTCTTCGGCCTTCATTGCCGACGGTGCGACGATGGTAGCAACCGTGAAGTCTTCTTCCGTGTTGGCCGGATTGACTCCGTCCGGCAGCTTGACCGAGCTGATGTGGACTGAATCGCCGATCTCCAGGCCGTCGAGCGGCACGTGGATCTCGTTCGGGATGTGGGCCGCGTCGCAAACGATCTCGAGTTCATGGACCACGACGTTGAGGACGCCGCCGCGCTTCAGGCCTGGCGAAGCGTCTTCATTGTCGAAGCGCATCGGCACAGCGACGTGCACCTTGGTGTGCTCGCCAATGCGCAGGAAATCGACGTGGATCGGCCGGCTCGTGACAGGGTGGAAATCGACGGCCTTCGGCAGGGTGCGATGCGCCTTGCCCTTGAAGTCGATCATCACGACCGAGTTCATGAAGTGGCCGGTGTGAAGCATCTTGGTCAGGAGCTTCTCCTCGACGTGAATCGAGAGAGGTTCCTTCTTTTCGCCGTAGACCACGGCGGGTACCCGTCCATCGCGGCGCAGTGCTCGGGAGGCTCCCTTGCCAGCCCGGTCGCGTGCTTCGGCGGGCAGCGTCAGCTGTTCGCTCATTTCGCTATTCTCCGATTGATAAAACCCCCGCCACGCCTCCAGGGATGACCATGGTCGGGAGGGCGCGCCCTAGTGGACGGCGCCTGGAAAAGCAAGTTTTCGGCCGGTCAGTTGACTCGGGCGGACGGAATGCCGAGCTGCGCCAGCCGCACGAGGACGCTGTCCTTGCCGGCGAGATGCCCTGCGCCGACCGCGACGAAGACCGTCCCGGGCGTCTGCATGCGTGCGCGAATCCAGTCGGCCCAGCGCGCGTTCCGCTCGACGAACATCATCCGGTACGTGTCGGGCGCCGCCCGCTCGAGCTGGCCGAGAACCCGGACGAATACCTGCTGATCGCCGCGCTTCCAGGCATCCTGCATCTCGATCATCGAATGAGAAAGGCTTGTCATTGCCGGGGCTGAGCCCTGGGTCGAAGCAGGAGTCGGGGATCGAGGCGCCGCGGGCATGCGAGCGAACATGGCCAGCTGAGACTCGAGCGTCTCGAGCCCCTCCACTTGCTTGCCCTCGGCCTCCGCGGCGCGGCGAAGGACCATGTCAGCGCCGTTGGTGACCTGCATCCCCTGCGAATTGCCTGCCTTGATCGCCATGCGGGTGCTGGCGAGGAAAGAGGCGGAGGGCGTCAGGGACAGGCTGCGCAGCTGCGGCAGAGGTTTGGCTTGAAGAATGGGAGCCGGGCCTTCCGGTACGAGCGTTTCCAAGACTAGCTCGTCGGATTTCTCGAACGCGTCCCTGACCTGATCGTTGAACCATTCGGACTTGCCGTCGAGAGCATGAAACGTGCCGAAGATGTAGACGGTCGTGTCGGCGTCTCGGACGACGAAGATCGCGGGATCGGCATTGGGCTGAGCTTCCGTCGCAGGGGCGGCGGCAGGCATTGCGGCGGCTATCGCGGCGGCAATGAGAAGACCCATGCATCATCCTTCCGTACGCTCACGGGCGTAAGGAAGCCGACTTGCGCAAGGAATAAGGCATTCACCCGATAAGTCGCGACGGGCGCAGCTTAAGCGGGGCAGGGAAATCCCTGCACCTACATCCCCCCACGCGCATCAGACCCCCCAGCCCGATACCCGCTTAGGATGCTCACCAACTGCTTAAGAAATGTCTAGCGGTTTCCGCGACCTGTGAATTGTTATCCACAGGAACGCGCCGCCTTCTGCCACGAGTCGCTGCTATTGCAGCCGCCGGACCTTGTAGCCGTCCTTCTTGAGCAGATCGATGACCGATCCCCGGCCGGCCAGATGCCCTGCGCCGACAGCGACCATGATCGATCCCGGCTGCTGCAGCCGACCCTCGATCCACTTGCTCCAATTGGCGTTGCGTCTTTTCAGCAAGGCCTGCTCGAGCGCCGGGGAGCCGGACAGGTCCTGATTGAACGAGCGTGCGATGGCGTTCACGTCGCCGCGCACCCAAGCCTTGAGCATGGCGCGGAACTCTTCGCGCGTCGCGCTGGAAGGATCGATTGCCCCTTCGAGGAGCTGGCGCTGCGCGTCCTCAGTAAGCTTGTCGAAGAAACTCAGCTGCTGAAGATTGGTCTCCAGTTCGCCGATCGGCTTGCCTTGGCCGGCGAAGGCGTTGCGAAGCACCATTTCCACGCCTTCCTCGCCCTTTAGCCCCATCTCGCGGAACTGGTTGCCCAGCAGGATGAAGGCCGCTGCCCAGGTTTCCATGCGATCCAGCACCTGAGGCGGAACGCCGCTCTTCTTGACGGCGTCGGCGAGATCGGCCTGCTTTGCGGCAGGAACGCGCGACGCCAGCGGCGGCTGGCCCGGGGACATGCCGATGCTCATCAGCACCTGGAACAGCTTCATCGGATCCTTGTCGTCGATGATCGTCTCGACGACGAGCTGGTTCGAATTGCTGACCGCCTGGTCGATCCTGGCCGAGCGCCATTGATAATTCTCCGGCAGCAGGTGGATCGTTCCGAACAGATAGACGGTCGTGTCGGCGTCGCTCACGGCCCAAAGGGCAGGGCGAGCCGTGTAGGGGGCGCTCGACGAAGCAGAGGCAGAGCCGAGAGTCAGCAGTGCGGCAATCGGGGCGAGCAGTCGCTGAAGAAGCTTTTTCATCGTTGGTTCCAAGTGGGACCTCGGGTTTAAGGCCGCAAGCTTGCCGATTGCTGAAGACCGGTCGCGACTTGCGGGGCGGACAAGCATTCGCCAAAGCCGCAGCGGAACCTTCACCTTCGTAGGGGCGATCTCGCTTGAGCCTGAGCTTCCAGGACTTGATCCTAACGCTCCATCATTATTGGAGCGCCCAGGGCTGTGTGATCCTTCAGCCCTACGACATGGAGATGGGGGCCGGGACCTTTCACCCGGCAACGGTTCTGCGCGCGCTCGGGCCCGATGCGTGGAAGGCGGCTTATGTCCAGCCATGCCGCCGCCCAACCGATGGGCGCTACGGCGAGAACCCCAACCGGCTCGGACATTATTATCAATATCAGGTGGTCTTGAAGCCTAGTCCGCAGAAACTGCAGGACCTCTATCTCGGCAGCCTCGTCGAGATCGGGATCGATCCGCTCAAGCACGACATCCGCTTCGTCGAAGACGATTGGGAAAGCCCGACGCTCGGTGCCTGGGGCCTCGGCTGGGAGGTCTGGTGCGACGGGATGGAGGTGACGCAGTTCACCTACTTCCAGCAGGTCGGCGGGTTCGAATGCCGGCCAGTCACAGGCGAGCTGACCTACGGTCTCGAGCGCTTGGCAATGTACATCCAGGGCGTCGACAACGTCTTCGACCTGAAGTTCAACGATGAGGGCGTGACCTACCGGGACGTGTTCCTCGAAAATGAAGTCGAGATGTCGACTTACAATTTCGAGGTCGCGGACACCGAGACCTTGTTCGATTCCTTCCGCAAGGCCGCGGCGGAGTGCGAGCGCTGCCTCGAGGCCAAGCTGCCGATCCCGGCGTACGAGCAGGCGATCAAGGCAAGCCATATGTTCAATACGCTGCAGGCGAGGGGAGTAATCAGCGTCGCCGAGCGCCAGGCTTATATCGGCCGCGTGCGGGATCTTGCGAAGGCCGCCTGTGCGGAGTGGATCGACGTGAAGGGCTACGCAGCCTGATGGCCGATTTCCTTCTCGAGTTGCTGTGCGAGGAGATTCCGGCGCGCATGCAGGCCAAGGCGCGCAACGATCTTGCGCGTCTCTTTGCGGAGGGCGTGGCGGCGGCCGGGCTCGAGACCGGCGCGATCGACACGCATTCCACACCTCGGCGACTGGTTCTGATTGCGCGAGAGGTAGCAGATGCGACCGAGGCAGCTCGCGAAGAGATCAAGGGACCGCGCTCAGCGGCTCCGCCTCAGGCGCTGGAAGGATTCCTTCGCAAAACCGGCCTGACTCGCGAGCAGCTCGAGGAACGGGAGGGAGTCCTTTTCGCGATCCTCGAGCGGCCCGGGCGCCCGGCCGCGGACGTCATTGCCGAGGCGATCCGGCAGATTGTGGCCGACTTCCCCTGGCCAAAGTCGATGCGCTGGGGATCGGGCTCACTCCGCTGGGTGCGGCCGTTGCAGGGGATCGTGGCCATCCTCGGGGACGAAATCGTATCGATAGAAGTCGACGGGATTCGGTCGAGCGCGACGACGGTTGGACACCGATTCCATCATCCGGGGCCGATCACCATCGGCGGCGCCGACGACTATATTGAGAAGCTTCGGGCCTGCCACGTGATCGTCGATCAGGACGAGCGCGAGAGGCTCATTCGAGAAGGTGCGCAAGCGGCGGCGAAAGAGTCGGGGCTCATCCTGCTCGATGACGAAGGGCTGGTCGTGGAGAACGCCGGTCTGACCGAATGGCCGATGCCCCTCCTAGGCCGGTTCGACCCCGACTTCCTCGACGTTCCGCGCGAAGTGATCGTGCTCACCATGCGTACGAACCAGAAATATTTCGCATGCCTCGATGAGAATGCGGATCTCGCCGCGGCGTTCGTCTGCGTTGCGAATGTCGCGGCCAGCGATGGCGGCGCCGCCATCGTCGAAGGCAATCGCCGTGTCCTCGCCGCGCGTCTCGCCGACGCGCGCTTCTTCTGGGAACAAGACCTGAAGATCTCGCTCGAGGAGCAGGCGAAAAAGCTAGACGGGGTCATCTTCCACGAGAAGCTCGGCACCGTCGCCGACAAGGTCGAACGCGTCGCCAAGCTGGCCCGCTGGCTGGTCGAAGAAGGCATCGTCAAATCCTCCCCGTCGCGCAGCGATGGGAAGGGGAACCGCGCCGCCGCAGGCGGCGTGGTGGAGGGGCCGCGTACGCC
>JBKPJK010000337.1:0-4409 GCA_046730635.1 Pseudomonadota bacterium
GCATAATTGGGCTTTCTGACGTCGGCCGCTCCAGCAACCGGCAAGCTCTTCTTCGAGCTAATTCCCGGAGTAAGCGTGAGCGCCGCAAGTGGGGCAGCGATCAAGACGGCTCCCGTGAACACGCCGAGCGCGAATGAGCCAGCCACCGGACCCCGAACCGATTTCACGTCGAGGACTCGCGCAACGCGGCGTGCGAGGGAAGTCTTCGAGGGGGCAACGCCATGGGCTCCGAGCAGCAGGCCAGGGCATTCGTGGCGCGCCACGCCGACGAGCAGCTGCGCGTAGTCGGTGTCTACGATGTCCGCGGCGAGCACCGCATCGTCGGCAGCCTCTTCGCGCAGCTGGTGCGCTTCACGGGCGAGCAGCCATACGAACGGATTGAACCAGAACATCGCGGTGGCGATGCGGGCGAGCAGCAGCTTCACCCAGTCCATCCGGGCAACGTGCGCCAGCTCATGCGCGATGATCGCCTCGGCTTCATCCGAGGCTTCGACCGCTCGATCGTTCAGCAGGATGACCGGACGCATCAGACCCCAGCTGATCGGCGACGAGAGCTCGTTGCTGGTGAGTAGGGCGGTTCCGTGCTTGAAACCCATGCGCCGCTGCGCGCGGGCGAGGGCGCTCAGCCAGTGGCCGTCGACGAGCACATCGGCGCGGGCGCGGAGCGCGATGAGGCGAGCCAAGGCGAGCGCCGTGATGAAGAGGAGGATCGCTGCCGGAACCGCGTAGAGCGCCATCGCCGCGGCGGTTGCGCTCAGCGAGGGGCGCACTGGCACCTTGATGTCGGGCAGGGGCTTCGCCGGAAGCGGAACGGAAGCGACGGTCGTTACCGGAGGGGAATCCGAGACCGCCGCTTCCACGGTCGGAGTCCTGCCGAGCAGGGCAGGAGCTTCGACGTTCCAGCTGGGAAGCACGAGAGGGGAGAGCGCCATGATCACGAGCGCGAGCAGGCCGATGTGCGCCACCCACGAACGCTCCGCTGCCGACCTGTGCTTCATCAGGGCAAGCAGCCCCAACGTCAGCCCGGCAATCAGAAGGGACTTCAGCGCGATCGCGATCAGAACCTGCATTACTGGCCCCCTTTGGCTTTCCGTGCGCGGGCGATCATTTGTTCGAGCTCGCTCAGCTCGTCATCCTTTAGCCGGTCGGACATGCCGAGCAGTGCGCTGGCAGCGCTGGCCGGAGAACCGTTGAAGAACACTCGGACGATTTCGCTCAGCGCCGATTTCTTCGCGACGCTGTCCGCGACCGCCGGGCTGTAGAGAAAGCCACGGTCGGATTCGCTGCGTGTGACATAGCCCTTGTCCTCAAGTCGCTTCAGCATCGCACGGACCGCCGAGCCGCTGAGCGGATCGGGCAGGGCCTCGCAAATGTCTGATACGAGGAGGGGGCCGCGTTCGTAGAGGATATCGACGATCTGGCGTTCCCGAGGCGGAATCTTGCTGAGCATTCAAATCCCTTTCAAGCGCGAGCGATTCGTCGCGCTACATTTGTAGAATGCTACATTTGTAGCGTGAATGCAAGATGAATGTCGATTGGCAGACTGCGAAGGTTTTCGACGAGCGGATGGAAACGCGGCGCATCATCGTGCATTCTCAGGCAAGCCAAGCAGGAGGCGGACATGACCGGAATCCTCAACAAATTCCACGTCGAGCACGGCATCCACGGCGCAAAGGTGATGGCTCGGTCCCAACAGCTGACAAGCGACTGCCTGGAGGACGATGAGATCGACCGAGCGATCGAAATGCTGAAGGACGACCTCGACGCGTGCGGACGGGAAATGAAGCGGCTCCTTGCGGTCAACCGGCGCGGATCGATGTTCGAGGGCTGGCCGTCGGCCAACGATGACGTTCATGCGTGACGCGAGCCACGGATTAGGCACGTAGGCACCGACGCCGCGTTCCTAGGGTCGTTCTCAGCGACAGCTCGTTCGCTGTCGAGCCTCAATAAGCAGGAGGATTTCCCAATGCGCGCAACGATCATGCCCAAGGCGCACGACGTCCAGATCGACAACGTCCCCGATCCCGTCATTCAGGACCAGACTGATGCGATCATTCGCGTAACCCGCGCCTGCATCTGCGGCAGCGACCTTTGGCCTTACAACGACGGTCCCAACGTCGAACGCCAAAGGATGGGCCATGAGGCGATCGGAGTCGTGGAGGACGTTGGCAGTGACGTTCGGACGATCAAGCGCGGCGAGGTGGTCATCATGCCCTTCGCGAACTCGGACGGCAGCTGCATGTTCTGCGAAGAGGGCCTGCAGACTGCCTGCGTGCACGTGAACTTCTTCGGCAATGGATCGCTCGATGGAGCGCAGGCCGAGGCGATGCGCATCCCTTATGCGGACGGCACGCTCTATCCACTGAATATCGGCGAGGACGACGCGCTCATGCCGTCGCTCCTGACCCTGTCCGATGTGATGGGAACCGGTCACCACGCGGCGGTCACCGCACGCGTGAGACCCGGCGGGACCGTCGCAGTCGTAGGAGACGGAGCGGTCGGAATATGTGGAGTCATTGCCGCCAAGCGCCTCGGCGCCGAACAGATCGTCATCATGGGCCGGCATGAGGATCGGATCGCGCTGGCAAGGGAATTCGGTGCGACCGACGTGGTCAGCGAACGTGGCGAGGAGGGCATCGAGCGGGTGCGGCAGCTTACCGGCGGGTTCGGCGTCCAGTCGGTCCTGGAGTGTGTCGGGACGGGGCAGGCTATGGATACGTCGATGGGGATCGTT
The DNA here is from genome assembly GCA_046730635.1 of Pseudomonadota bacterium. Taxonomy (GTDB): domain Bacteria; phylum Pseudomonadota; class Alphaproteobacteria; order Sphingomonadales; family Sphingomonadaceae; genus Sphingomicrobium. The sequence goes on from JBKPJK010000337.1 coordinate 2,735, forward strand.
CGTCCCGGCGGAGCCGTCGGCCGGGTCGGCGTGCCGCATTATGAAGTCATCAACGGCGCTCAGCAGATGTTCTACCGCAACGTGATTGTCGCCGGAGGCCCGGCTCCGACTCGCGGCTACATCGACGAATTGCTGCCCGACGTGCTCGAAGGGCGGATCGATCCGGGTCGGGTATTCGACCGGACCATCGGCCTCGATGGCGTCCCGGACGGCTATCGGGCGATGAACGATCGCGAGGCGCTGAAGGTGCTGATCCGGCCCTAGCATCGCGGGCCACATTCGAGCGAACCAATTGTTGACTCAGTCAACATTATCGCGGATGGCATCGGCATGCTGGATTCAAACGCCGACCAAGTGGGTAGCCTTCGCGCGTTCAATCGCCTTTACACGAACCGACTTGGACTGCTGGACAGGCATCTCGACGGCAGCCCCTTCACCCTGAGCGAGGCGCGCGTCCTTTATGAACTGGCTCGGCGCCCCGAAACGACGGCCGCCGAGATCGGTCGTTGCCTGAAAATGGACCGTGCCCAAATCAGCCGCACGCTGAAGCGTTTCGCGACACAGGGCCTCGTCTCCGTTCGGGCAAATCCAGACCACGGCAGGGAGCAATTGCTGTCGTTGACCAAGACGGGCCGAAGCGCATTCGGCGATCTTGATGCGCGGACCCACAGCGCCATCGCCGGCTTCCTCAGCGACTTGGGTCCCCACCGCAGCGATCGACTGCTTCAGGCGGCGAGATCGATGGCGGAAGTCATGGACCCGCATCCGGACGGAGATTCTGTCATTCTACGCGGGCTGCGTGTCGGGGACCTCGGACTGGTCACCGCCAGGCAGGCCATAATCTATGCCGAGGAGTATGGTTGGAATCAGGATTACGAGGCGCTCGTCGCTCAGATCCTCTCCGACTTTCATGCCAAGTTCGATCCTGCTCTGGACGCGGCGTGGATCGCCGAGATGGGCGGCCAGATGGTAGGGTCGATCTTCCTGATGCGTGGCGACACGGCGGGAGTTGCGAAGCTCCGCCTGCTTTATGTCGAACCGCACGCGCGGGGTGCCGGTGTCGGCGCACTGCTGGTCGAGAATTGTATCGAGCACGCCAAAGCGCTCGGCTATGCGAAGATCGTCCTATGGACGAACAGTGTTCTGTCGTCTGCACGCCGGCTCTACGAACGCTTTGGCTTCGTCCTCGATGACGAAACGCCGCATCACTCTTTTGGGCAGGATCTCATCGGCCAGAACTGGTCTCTGAGCCTGCGTGGTTGATCGCGAGGATCGCCGATGCTCGTGAGAGAGTGGTCGGCAACGGCTACGCAAGACGGCGCGGCAGCATATCGAGCGCACTTCGACGAGGTAGTACTTCCGGCGCTGCACGGCCTTCCCGGCTTTGTCCGGGCCACCCTGCTGACCCGATGTGATTGCGATCTTTGGAAGATCCGAGTGCTGACGGTCTGGCAAAACCTCGATGCTGTCCGAGCCTTTGCTGGGGCCGATGCCGAAGCCGCTCGTGTCGAGCTCGCAGCACAGGCTGAGCTGGCCTCCTATGACACCCGGGCGGTGCACTGGACTCTGGTTCGCGAAGACCGGTCGAAGGTGACCGATTGAGATGCTCCCCACGAGCGTGGCGGCGGTAAGCGCGATCCTTGGCGGAGAGGGTGGGATTCGAACCCACGGTGAG
>JBKPJK010000338.1:0-2808 GCA_046730635.1 Pseudomonadota bacterium
ACGTTGGTCTTCGTGACGCCGGAGGAAGAGAAGCAGATCCGCGTGGATCAGGCCGAGTGCATGGGCTGCCTCAGCCAGTGTGCCTTCTCGTCCTGGGCGGACAATGAGAAGAACTCGACCGGCCGGCTGGCCGACCCGCGCAGCTTCTGCATCCAGAAGACGCTGCAGGACATCGCCCACGGCGGACCCGTCGAGCACAATCTGATGTTCGCCGGTCACGCCGCCTTCCGCTTCAAGAGCGACCCATTCTATTCGAACGGCTTCATTCCGACCGTGAAGCAGCTGGTCGACAGGATCCTGACCGGCGCGTGATGTTGGTACGGGGGGCGTTTACCGCGTTTCTGATCCTTGCATCGGCCACGCCGGCGGCCGCGCAGGACAAGCAGCCGCCTTATTGGGCTTCCATCGCCTCCGGGCAGGCGATGACCCGCACGGGACCCGGCAAGAACTATCCCGGCGTCTGGCTCTATCAGCGGCGCGACCTGCCGATCCGGGTCGTCAAGAAATATGAGAACTGGCGCCTGATCCAGGATCCCGACGGGGCGCGCGGCTGGATGCTCGTCACCTTGCTCAGCGACCGCCGCACGGCGATCGTGAAGCCCGGCGATTCCCGGCCCGTCCGGACCGATCCGACCGATAGCGCGAAGGTCCGCTACCTTGCCGAACAAGGCGCGGTGGGGCGCATCAGCAAGTGCCATGACGGCTGGTGCCACGTCGAATTCGGCAAGCGCGACGGATATATCCGCACGTCCGATATTTGGGGCGTGAGCGACGGAGAAGTGGTCGACTGACAGGCGAAGCAAGGGGGTAAGCGGATGAAGAGGATCGCGATCGCAACCTGTGCTCTAATGGCCGCCGGCGCCGCCAATTCCCAACCCCGAACAGCCGTGGAGCATTATGGAAAGCCGGCGGTTAACGGCCAAGCTCTTCCCTTTTCCGAAGCCGTCCGAGTGGGCGATACACTCTATTTGTCCGGGCAGCTCGGCATTGGCTCCGATGGGAAGCTGCCCGGCGGCATCGAGGCGCAGACCAAGCAGGCACTCGACAATGTCGGCGGCATCCTGAAGCGTGCAGGCCTCGGTTACGAGGACGTCTTCCACTGCACCGCGATGCTGAGCGACATGGCGCTGTGGCCGGCGTTCAACAAAGTCTATGTGACCTACTTCCCCGAGGGTAAGCGGCCGGCCCGAAGCGCCTTCGGCGCGAGTGGGCTGGCGCTGGGGGGACTGATCGAGCTCGAATGCCAGGCCTATGCCGGCAAGAAATGACCGGCGTCAGCAATATCACGGATTTGCCGCGGCACGCCCGATGAGCAGCCTTCGCATGAAGGTGTAACGATGACAGGTGTCCCAATCGTCACTCTCCTGCTGATGAGCCTCAGCGTCGTTCCGGCGCAAGCGTCGACCGCGACCGGAGCCCGTTTCGTGGTGGTGCCGACGACGGACGGGAAGGATTGCGTGGACCTCAACTCGCGTTGGGGCGTGGGCTCCCTGCTGGCCTGGCGTCAGACGATCTGCGGTTCCAATGCCGAGCCGGTGTGGGTTCAGACGGATTGCTCGCAGGATTTCGCGCGCAAAGGCTATTGGGTCGCCACCTCGGAGGATGGGCGCAACTTCTCCCGCAAGACGCAGTACGACGTGGATCAGAGCGCTTCGAGCGTCGCCCAGTTCGTCTGCTTTACCGTCGGCCGTAAGTGACCCTCGTCGGAACGACCTATTTCGGCATGCTCATCGGCACGTAGGCGACGCGCGTCACGGTCAACTTCTCGCCCTTGTCGCTGACGGTATCCATCGACTGCCCGATTTCGACCGGTTTGGTCTTCCAGCAGACCTCGCCTTCCTTGGTCATTGCGCTCGTGAAGCAGGCTTTGTCGCCTTTCATCACGGCCGTCCCATGATCGATATGCTTACCGTCGACTGCATTTTCGATGTAATTACCCTTCGCGTCGATCGACTCCTGGATGTTCGTGCCGTTATGAGTGAACGTCCAGGTCGTCTCGTGAAGCTGGAAGGCGGGCTTGGCCGCCGGCGATCCTTCGGCCAGTGCCGGGCTTGCCGAGATAACGACCGCGATCGTGAGGCAGAGCGTCGAGCGCATCGATTTTCTCCCCTATTCAGAGGAGCGGCGCCTTAGCACTGCCGCGCGAAGCCGGCGAGTCCGGAGCGGCTTATTGCGGCGCGTGCGCCAACTGATCCGCGACCTCCCGCTGCTCGGGCGTCAGGATCTCGTCCAACTTCAGGTGGGTTTCGGTCCGGATGGCTTTTCGTTCGGCCATGAACTGCTCTCTGGTCAGCGAAGCAGGACCGGTCAGCAGCAGGGCGAGGATGCGCTGGTGTTGGGTCTCGAGAAGAGGCCGCGCCATCTTCGCCTGGGCCTCGCTCAAGTCGAGGCGGGTGCTCAGTCTGTCGAGAATGGTGTCGACGATCGCCCCGCCGGGATCCTGGTCGATCATCTGCTGCCTCCAATTTGCGCTCTTGGGTACAACGAACGCGGCGGCGTGGAGCTGAGCCGGGAAGACATAATGCTCCACCGAGAAGGTCGTTATTCCCGCAAGCACCGAAAGAAATAGCGCGTTGGCGGGCTTCATGACGGCCTCCCTCATGACGAGTCGCGTAAGGGCGCGAGCTCACGCGCCCCGGGCTGCCTGGGCCCTCGAAGCTGAATCCCAGCTTTCCGAAGCATGAAAAATCCGACGAACGCTGTTCGCGGCGCGGCGGAGCGACATCGACCTCCGCCGCGGTCTCGTAGGTAGGCTCTTAAACCAGCTCTACCGCAACAGCGGTCGCCTCGCCGCCGCCAATGCAGAGG
>JBKPJK010000339.1:0-2001 GCA_046730635.1 Pseudomonadota bacterium
GGTGGGAGCGACCCGCTTCAAGGTGGCACGGACCGTATTGATCGCGACGGAGCTGCCGTGAAGCTGGTCTTCCTGCCCGACCTGCAGGCGCAACGTCTCATTCTCGCGCCGCAGACGGTCGGTCTCGGTGGCACGATTGACGAGATAGATCAGCCGCTCGGCCTCGAACGGCTTCTCGATGAAGTCGATCGCCCCTTCCCTCACCGCCGCCACTGCGGTGTCGAGGTTTCCGTGGCCGGAGATCATCAACACCGGAATGGTCGGGTCGCGTCGCTTGACCTCCTGCAGCAACTGCAATCCGTCGAGGCGCGAGCCTTGGAGCCAGACGTCGAGCAGGACCATCGAGGGTCTGCGGTCCTCAAGGGCGTCGAGCGTGGCTGTGCTGTCGGCCGCCGTGCGAACCTCGTAGCCCTCGTCTTCGAGAACTCCGCTCACGAGCTCGCGGATGTCCGCCTCGTCGTCGACCACCAATACTTCAAGCGCCATCAGGCATCCTCGCCATTGTCAGAGCTTTGTCGTTGTTCTTCGTCGGGTTGTTCGCTCGCAAGCGCCGCGAGCTTCACCGTGTTGAAAGCGATGCGGACGTGGGTCCCTCCCCCGGGGCGGTCGAGGAACGCGATCTCGCCCATATGTTCCTCGACGATCTTCTTGACGATCGCCAGCCCGAGGCCGGTGCCGCGGACACGGGTCGTCATATAGGGTTCGGTGAGCCGTTCACGCTCCTCGGGAAGGCCGACGCCAGTATCGAGCACGTCGATCACGAGGTGCTCGTCCTCTTCGTGGATCTTCAGTTCCAGCTTGTCGCCGGCAAGGCTGTGCTCGCCACGATTCTTCCTTCCTTCAATGGCTTCCACGCCATTCTTCACGACATTCGTCAGGGCCTGCCCCAGCTGGCGGCGGTCGCAGACCATCTCGAAATCGCCCTGCGCCGGCTCGAGCAGGAACTTGATCCCCGGGTGCGCGACTTCGTGAAGAAAAAGGGCCTGGCGTGCGATCTCGTGGACGTTCTCCTCCCTGAAAACCGGCTTCGGCATCCGCGCAAAATTCGAGAATTCGTCGACCATCCTGCGTAGGTCGCCAACCTGGCGGACGATCGTGCCTGTCAGCCGCTCGAAGGTCTGCGGATCCGAGCTTACTTCCTCGCCGAAACGGCGTTGCAGCCGCTCCGCCGCAAGCTGGATCGGCGTCAGCGGGTTCTTGATCTCATGGGCGATCCTACGTGCGATGTCCGACCAGGCCGCCCGGCGCTGGTCGGTCAGCTGGTCAGTGATGTCATCGAAGGTGAGCACCGAACCGTCCTGGTATCGCACGCGCTTCACTGCGAGCGTCCGCTGGCCGCTGTCGGCTACGACAATGACGTTGGCCTCCGTCTGATCGCCGCGCATGAATTCATCGAGGTCAGGTGACACGACTCCCAGCCCCTTGCCTTCGACGTCCTGCTGGGTGTCCTGGAGCAACATTTCCGCGGATCGGTTGACGAGGAGGACCCGATTGCGCGAATCGAGCGCGATCACGCCGGCAGTCACGCTCGACAGGACCGCCTCCATGAATGCGCGGCGGGTATCGAGCTGGGTGTTGGCCGCCCGCAGCGCACCGGTCTGCTCGTCGAGACGACCGGCCATGCGGTTGAAGGCGCTGGCGAGCGTCTGGATCTCGTCGTCCGTCTCCGCTACTGGGACGCGCGCAGAGAAATCCCCCTCCTCGATCCGCCCTGCCGCTCCGACGAGTTCGCCCACGGGGCGAACCAGGCGATCGGCGATCTTCAAGGCGGTTGCTATTGCCAGGCCGACGATGATCAGCGCTCCGAGGAGCAGCGCTGCGTTGAAACGCAGCTGGTTCGACCGGGACTTGGCGAGCAGCGCCTGGTAGTCACGAAGAACGTCGTTCGCGCGTTCGAGTTGGTCGCGGAACTGTGGATCGAAGACCCTCGCGCCATAAATGTATGCTCCGGGGCCGTAATCGAGCCGCGTCAGCGCACCGACGCGATCCGAAGAATTGATT
>JBKPJK010000340.1:0-7137 GCA_046730635.1 Pseudomonadota bacterium
CGACATAGCTGTAAGTGTAGGCCGATCCCGACGCGGGGATCATCGTCGCGACCTCGGCATAGGCGAGCGCGGCGCAGGCGCAGATCAGGCCGGCGATGGCGAAGGAGAGGATGACGGCGGGCCCGGCCTTGCCGGCGCCGACGCCGATCAGGGTCAGGATGCCGGTCCCGACGATTGCGCCGACCCCCAGCGCCACGAGGTGCGGCCAGCCCAGGGTCTTCTTCAGCCGATGATGCTCCGGCAAGTCTTCCGAGGCCACGACCCGCTTGCGGTAAGTGAAGTTCGCCATTCTATCCCCCGTCATTGCGAGCGTAGCGAAGCAATCCAGACCCGCGCAACCGCTTGCTCAATAGTCTTTTGAAACCCGTACCGACGCGCTCGACCTCCCGATGGTCGACACGGTCGACAGCAACGAGAGCCAGCGCGTCATCTGATATTCGACCCGCGTTGCCGAATAGCCCTGACCGTCAGTCACGACTTCCACGAACAGCTTGCGGGTGATGTACTTGCCGGCCCCGATCGCGGTCTTCTGGCCCGTCGCGATGTCCGCAGGAACCACGCGCAGCCGGTCGAGGCCGATCGCTCGCCGCAAGGCATTGATCGGATCGAGACTGCCGGAACCGGATTGCAGCGCGGCGACGGCCGAGGCGAGCTGAAGCGCTTCCGGCGCCGACAGGTTGGTGATCGACGTCCCGAACAGGATACGGGACAGCAACTCGTCCTGCGGAAGCGGCGGCGTGCTGGCGAAGCTGATCTCGGGTTTGAGGCCGGTGCCGCGCACGTTCACGGTGGCGCTGAGGCCCTGTACCGTCGCCTCGGCGTGGATGTCGAGGAGCGGGTTGACGGGGCTCTCGCCCTGGAAACGGATGACTCCGCGGTCGAGGCGGAAGATCCTGCCGGCAAAGTCGTAATTGCCTTGGACGAGATCGGCTCGGCCGGTGAAGCGCGGTTCGTCGGCGAACCCCCCGACCTGCAGCTTGGTCGTCCACCGGCTGTCGATGCCCAGGCCGGTGACCCGGACGCTTCCGCCGGCAAGTTTGAGCGCGAGTTTCCATGGATGGAGGTTCGCCGGCTCGATGACATCTTCAAGGTCGAGCCCGCTTTCTCTCACGTTCAGCTGGGGAACGGCGGCGGCGGCGCTGGCGCGGCCGAGCTGGAAACGAGCCTGGTTGAGCTTGAAGTCGCCGGAGATCGTACCCCCCTGCCCGTTCGACCGCAGCTGGAGGGGTCCGGTGACGCGGGCGGCGACGTCGTCGCGGTTGAGAAGCAGCGCCTGGTTGGCGTTGAAGGAGAGATTGAGCGCAGTGCGGCCGCCGGAAAAGGTCACGCTTCCATTCCCTGAGATCGACCCACCGCCCGCCGTTGCGCCCGTAATCTGGCTGAAGATCAGCTGCGGCCCGGAGAATCGCGCCTGGCTTGCGAGGTTCGTGATGACCATGCCGGTCACCTGGCTCTCGAGCCGGGCGTTCTGCGTTCTCAGCGATCCATGGATCACGGGGTTCGCGAAGCTGCCGCCGATGTCGGCGCCCACCGCGAGGGGCCCGGACATGTCGAGCACTTCGCTGCCGGTCAGTCGCCACAAGGTATCTGCCGGTCCGACAAAGCGCAGTTGCGCGAACAGCGGCGCCTTCATCAGCTCGTCCATCAGCGCTCCGCCGCCCATCGGGGCGAAGCGCGCCTGCGCCCGGCCTACGACCTGACCGTTGCTGGCCGCGACCGCACGCAATGCGCCCTGGTTGTTGTTCACTGCCGCAGCGATGCCGACATCGATCGGCTTTGAAGCAAGCACCAGGCCCGCTCTGCTCAATCCGCGGATGGTAAGATTGAGCTTGCCGTTGCGATTGCCCTTCCAGGCATAGTCGACGTGCCCGCTCGCCGAGCCCGACAAGTCCATCTTCGGCCAGGCGACGTCGAGCACTTCCAACGGCATGGCCTGGAGCTGGGCATGCACCTCCGGCCGCGAGCCGCTGCGGCCAGAGACGATCGCCGTGCCGCCTGCGAACTTGAGGCTGGTTGGCGCCAGTGCCCAGCCGTCGCCCGAGCGGGTGAGCACCGCCGCCTGGTTCAGGACGAGGGGCTGGCGCTCGATATGGCCGCTGCCGGTCAGGTGGATCTCGTTGGGGGTGACGTTCGCCGCAGTGGTGAACGAAAAGGCGGCGCCCCGCCGGCCGGCGAAGGCCGCGCGAACCTGGCCGCTGCCGTTGACCAGCGAGGCATTTGCGGTGAGCCTCCCGAGCGAGATCGCACCCGCGGTGATCCCTCGCGCATCGATCGTGCCCTGAACCGTGGTGCGCTCGTCGGCCAGGACGAGGATGCCGTCGGCCCGCCCGCTCCGGACCGCGAACGCCGGAAAGCTTGCGCCATTGGCGATGACATGCGCGTCGATCCGCTGTGCCCCCCCGGCAGGCGCGAAATCGAGCGTTCCGCCGAGCGTGCCTCCGGCCAACGTCAGGCGTCCAAAAAACCCGCCAGGATCGGAACGCAGCCGACCGGTCGCATGTGCTCCGCCCGCGTCGAGCGAAGCGATCGCAATGATGGTTGGCGCATCGTGCGGAAGGAGAATCTGCCCGTTGCTGGTGAAGGGTCCGAGCTTTGAGCCACCGCTCGCGCGATAGTTGAAGCCTGCCGCCGTGGGATCGAGCAGCAGTCGCATACCCGTGATTCCCAGTGCATCGTTCGGGCGATCGAGGAACAGGTCGAGCTTCGGCCGTTCGATATGACCGTCGAGCACCAGCTTTACGGGGCCGTATTTGGCCTGGCGACCCGATGCGACGATGTGGAATGTGCCATCCTTTAACCGCTCGCCCGCACCGGACAGCCTTAGCTTCGGCGAGTAGACCTGCAGATTGGTGAAATGGACGATGCCGTCGTTCCCGCGTTCGAGGTTGGTCGTCAGGGAAGGCAGGCCTCCCGTCAGCTCGCGGAAGAAACTGTTGTCGAGCCGTCGCACCCAAGCCTTGCCCGTGCCCACGACATGGGAGCCTTTGTTGTTGGCGCCTGGCACAACGTGGAGGTCGGTCATCACGTCGACGATCCCGAGACCGGGGATCAGGTAGCGCTGCATCGCGCCCGAAAGCAGGACGTCGAAGCGGCCGCTCACCAGGTCGATGAGGACCGAGATCTTGCCGCTCCACTTCGCGCTGGTGAGCTTGAGGCCGTCGCCGCGCACGAGCTTTGGCGTGATCGCCAGCCACCCTTCGATGCGCGGATTGGCGAGCATCGCGCCCGCGACGTCGCCGATCCCGGTGATGTAGCGGGCGCTCAGCCTGATCGGTACGCGGATCGGCCACGGTCCGAGCCTGCCCCGGCCTTCAGCGCGAAGGTCGTCGAAACCCGTGTCGTCGAACTGAACGTGGGGCGAGGTCAGGCGGTAGGAGTAATCGGCGGTCGCGAACGGCCCGTCGAGCGTCCACACTAGGCGCACGTTCTTGCCGGTCATGTTCGGGAACAGTGCCGCCGGCTTCAGAAGATCGATCCCGAGCCGCAGGTCGCGATAGCGATTGTTGGCCAGATCGATCCCGCCTCGGGCGACTGCGCGAAGCTCCGGGGTCGAGGCGACGAGTTGTCCGTCCAGCAGGCGATCCTTGAGCGTTCCCTCGGCACGGACGTTCACGATCGGAATGGTCAGCCGATGGAGTTTGCCCGTCAGGAACTGCGTCGGGTTCCAATGCCCCTGGAGGAGGAAACGGCCGTTTTCGACGCCAAGCGCGAAACGCGCTGTCGGTCTTCCGGAGAGATCTAGGGCAGCGCGGCCGCGCCAGTGCCTCCAACCCCCGTCTCCGACGATGTCGAGATTGATTGGTCGCCTCGTTCCGATGATGGCCGGAATCAATCCGTCGGCGGGAGACACCAGGTGCGTCGCCAGCACGAACTTGTCGCGGTCGGGCTCGGTATCGAGCTTGAACGCGATACGATCCCCGCCATCGTTCATCAGCGCAAACAGCTCGACGAACGCTCGTCCGCTGTGAACGTCGGCCTTGCCCTGAATCCGCCCGCTGCGCGGCTTCCCGCTGACCCTTGGGCCGACATCCAGTCGATCGATCCTGAAATCGCCCACGTGAATGTCGAAGCCCGGAAGGATCGGTCCCTTCTTCAGACTGGGCTTCAGTTCCGGAAGTCGGATGAGCGAGACCCGCTCGGCCGTAAGGCTGTCGACCGACAGCTTGTTGTAGAGCCAGGCGCCCGGCGCCCAGTCGAGCTTGATGTTCGGCGACGTTAGAAAGACGCCGCGCTGATCCGAGACGGCGACGTTCCGCAGTTGCGACTTGCCGAAGATCGATCCGTCGATCCGGCCGATGCGGATTTTGACGCCCGACGCGGTTTCGAGCCTTTGAATGCGATCGATGATGAAGCGGTGACCGGGCGCGGTGTCGAGCAGCACCAGCCCGGCCGCGAGGAGGAACAACAGCGCTACGAAGGCAGCGAACAGCTCGTTGAGGAGCCGCCACTTCCAGTCGGGACGCAGGCGCCGCGGTGGCGGAGCTTCTTCGCTAGGAATGGCGACGTCGGTCACAGGCTAGAACGCCTGACCCAGGGCAACGGTCACTGCGACGGGTCCGTCCCCCTTTTGCCGATTGAGCGGCACGCCGACATCGATGCGGATCGGACCGAAGCTCGAATAATATCGAACGCCGAGCCCGGCCGCGTATCGCATGTTTCCGAACGTCGGCAGCGACTTCGTCGTCAAGGAGCCCCCGTCGAAGAAGGGGACGATCCCGAAGTTGCCGCCGAACTGCTTCAGCCGAATCCGCGTTTCGAGCCCGAACTCCGCCAAGCCCCGCCCGCCGATTGGATCGCCCTCCACGTCCTTGGGTCCGAGCTGCTGATAGCCGTAACCCCGAACGGAGCCGCCGCCCCCCGAATAGAAGCGCCGGGACGGCGCAACATCGAAAGCCGACGTGCCGAAGATCGTCCCGAGGCGGATTCGACCCGCGACCACAACGTTATCGGAGATAGGGTGATAGGCGCTGGCGTCGATTTGGCTTCGAGCATAGGTGAATCGCCCACCATGCATCGAAAGTTCCGGGCTAAGCCGGCCGCTCAGCCTGAAACCTCGCGTAGGGTCGAGCAGATTGTCGCTACCGTCATAGCCCAGCCCCAGCGGCAGCGCGGCGATGAAGAACCTCCGCGTCTCCTTGATCCCGGACAGGCTGAACGTGCCCTGTTCGTCGGTACCCAGGACCTCGGCGCCGTAAGTCCAAGTCCATTTCTTCTGCCAGATGAAGTTGCTTTGCCGCTCGATGTTGCCGGACAAAAGGACAGTGCGCGCCTCGTACGCGTCGAACTTCTGGTGACCGGCCGAGGCGGCGAGGTTGAGGACCTGATCGCGGCGCAGGAAGTTGCTGCGCCTGAACTGAACGGCGGCAAGCTGCTCCTTGGTACCGCCGACTGCCCGAAGTGTGAGAGCCCCCTCCGGATTGAAGAAGTTGCGATCGGTCCAGCTGACCTCGGCGCGAGCGCCCTGGCCGGTCCCATAGCCGAGCTCCCCGGCGATCGTGTGGGAGGGAGCGGCCTCCAGCTTTACTGCGAGATCGACGACGCGGCCGCCGTCCCGCGGAACGAGCTCGATGTCGGCGTTCGATACCAAGGTTGTGGCAATCAATGCGCGCCTGAGGTCGTCCACCTTGGTTTGCTTGAACAGGTCACCAGCCTTGAAGCGGGCAATCGTCGCGACATGCCGGGCGCTGAACGGAGGTTCGCCGCTGACGCGGATGACTCCGAACCTGGCTACGGAACCCGGATCGACCGGGAGAATCAGGCTTGCGAAGCGCGTCTCATGGTTGATCTCGATCTGTTGCTCGCCGATGTGCGCTTCGGCAAAGCCGCGTTGGCCGAGTGCGCGCTTCAATGCGGCTTCGGCCGCGATCACATCGGCCGCGATCACCGGGTCGCCCGCTTTGACGGCGAACGCATCGCGCAGCCTTGCCGCCTCCGGCCCCGCCGCCGAGAGCCCCGGAAGCTCGACGGTCACGAAGCGATACTGCTGGCCCGGGTCGGCAGTCAGCACGACCCGCAGGCCGCCATCGACGCGTTCCGTGCGCGGCTCGACGGCGGCATCGTAATAGCCCTGGCTCCGCAGCAGCTGGGCGAGAAGGTCGGCGTCCGCGCGCGAGCGACGGCCGACTTGGGCGGCGTTCGCCGGATCCTTCCGATCCGCCTCCAAGGCCGATTGTCGGCGGAAAGTCTTGAGTAGCTCTTCGGCATTGCCGACGCCGGAAATCCCCTCGATCAGCCAAGCGTAGCGAGCTTGCTTCTCGCTCTCGTCGAGCGGCTGAGCCTGGGGTGAACCGTTGGGAACCGCGATCGCCGGCTCGGTTGCATCCTTCGCATTGAGATCGGGCCAATCGACGCCGAGATCGGGCATCGGCGCGAGCGGCGCTGAAGGATCGAGCTCGGCGGCATCGGGTTGAGGATTTTGGGACGGTGCGGGCAAAGGCGCCGCGGTAGTCTGGGCGATAGCCCGGTCGGCCACGAAAGGCAGCAATGCGGCCGCGCACAGCAGCCGTGCGGCCCTCCCCAGTGAAACCCGCCCGGTCATCCATGAACAGCCTTAACCAGCCGTCCTGAACCGCGCCAGTATGAAGGTTTCACTCAGGCTCGCCGAAAGCGCGAACCGGCGCTTTTGATTTCAAGAACTTAGTGGATCAGTCCTCGAACTTCGTCGCTGCTCAGCGTGGCGATCACGCGCTCGATCTGCCGCCAGTGGCAAAAGCGCGCGACATTGCCCTCGTCGCGGCTACGGTCGGCGCGCGCCGCGGCCTCATACCCGGCGTCGTCCCCGAAGCGCTCCATCAGCTCCGCGGCGTCCGCCAGCGCGAGCCTTCCGTGAATGAAGGGCGTGTCCATGAACGACCAGTAGCCGCACGGCGGTTGAGGTAGTCCCGACAAATGTCGTCAACACAGCGTTGACCATCTTCATTTGCGGCGGGCATGGGCGCCGTCATGCGAAACACGACCCGCGCCGGCGGCTGCTTTCTGACCGTCTGCATCCTGGCAGGCTATCCATTAGGATTCGCGATGGGCAATCCGATGAAGGGAGTTCTCATCGGTACTGGCGTGGGAATCGCAATCGCCCTCGCCATGTGGCTGATCGACAGCCGCAAGAAGCGCTAGACGATCTTTCGCCCGGACCAGATC